>NZ_JBSQYS010000076.1:0-5393 GCF_055140945.1 Sunxiuqinia sp. | reverse complement strand
GAAGCGGTATTCAAAACTAAGGTCTATTCCTCCGGCTGATCCATCTGCATTCAGGCGCCAGGTATCCCAAGTGAATTCAGGCTGCGTATTGTTGTCGACCCAGCTTTTTGAGAACAAATTGAAGCGAACCGCGCCACCAACTTTAAAGTTGTTTTTTTTCTCCTGCGCAACTACCGAATGACAAAAGTTAAATACCAATAATAAAAGAACAAGTCTTCTTAAGAGTGATTTGAGAGATAAATTCATAAAAATACTTTTTGGTTTTTAAAATGATTTTTCAGTTATGAATGGTGATTATTTATTGGGATTAGTTTCTATAGGACAAAAGTAAGAAAATTGAAGTGTCTCACAATTTTTGTTGGTTGTATTCGTTTGAAATGGCTGTATTATACGGAAAATAGAAATTAAGTGCGATTGTATTTAATACTAAAAGTAAGGAATGAAGAGCATATTGAGCTAGTTTTTGTAATGGTTCTCTAGAAACAAATGTTAAGAAAACGATATTTTATTGTTGTGAAAAAATTTAAAAAGGTAAAGTGGTATTTTTCTTTAATGATTGAACGGAAATTCAGAAAAAGACTAATTCTTTTGTAATATTGCATTGACGTAGTATTGAAATAATCGTAACTACTCATTCAACCTGTTGTGTTTTTTATCCAGAGGTGACATTGAAATAATCAAAGGCAACTACTTCGATTAATCGTTTAATGACTAGTTTACTAATAACAATAATAAATGAAAGATAATAAATACACCTATAAATATCCCAGGCCAGCAGTTACCACCGATGCTTTAATCCTGCGGAAAGAGACCGCTGAGATTCTTTTGATTAAGCGTGGGATTGATCCATTTAAAGATCAATGGGCATTGCCGGGCGGTTTTATGGAAATGGATGAAGTGCTGGAAGATGCCTGTATTCGTGAGGTAAAGGAAGAAACTGGTTTGGAGCTGGAGAAAGTGGAACAATTCAGGGTTTACGATAAGGTTGATCGCGACCCCAGAGGACGAACCTTGTCGGTGATTCATTACGGTTTTGTGGGAAAAGATGCTATGGTAAAAGGCGGAGACGATGCAGCCGAAGCAGCTTGGTTTAAGCTTGACCAACTGCCCGATCTTGCTTTTGATCATTCAACAATCATTCACGATTTCCTGATTTTGCTAAGCCAGTCGCGTTAATACTTTTCAGCAACACCTCGTAGCTTTCCGAGCCGCAATTAAACAGCAAATCCAGGCAGCTTAGGTTGGGCGTGAAGCCAAATTTATCATCGAAAACCTGTGTGTATTTCTGTGGCTCGAACAGGGGGTCGGGTAATGCTTTTTGCGGTTTGGGATGAATGGCTTCACGCATATTAATGCATTCGGCTGGCACTTCCTCAAAGTCTGCGGTTTGTTTTGTGATTGGCTGCACTTCCAGAATGTCGAGTACCGTTCGCAAAATTTCAGTATTAAAATCGAGCAAGAACGAATATTGTTTTTCAAAGAAAGGTCTGAAGTCATCTTGAAGCACTTCAAAAAACGGGGAAGATTGGTAAGCCGAAACAATGGCTTGCCAGTGAATGTGCTGCCAGTTGGTGTCGTACGAAATGCGAATGTCTTTAATAAGTTGTTTTCGGCTTCTGCCTTTTTCAACAGGCAGAATGAGTGACTCCGCTCCATTTGCAGCCGAAATTACAGCTCGGTTCCGGTAGGTCTGCTTGGTGAAATTTTCAAAAACTTCAATCCAAATGGTTTCGTAAATCAAGAATTTTGAGAGGTACTGTATCGGAGGAAAGTAGCCTGTACTCAATAATACGTGCGAATCAATCATTCAACTTATTCTTTGAAAAAGCTGGTGTCGCTTTCTTCTTTGTCAGTTATTTCAATGCCTTCGGCATGGGGCTTTTCTGCGGCTTCTACGTGTTGCGCCTCCAATGCTTTGATTTCGCGTTGCTTTTCTTTCAGCTGTCCTTTTAGTTTCCACAGCCGAGGGTAGGTAAACGAAAAAGAAAGAATGGCTCCGGCAATGATACAGACAATTAGAGCCAACACCAAAGGCACATCGGTAATCTCCCAGAAAAATACATTCAAACTAATCAACAATGTATTTTGTAGGGTAAAGATAACTAGAAGCAAAGCCAATATCAGTAAAAATATAATTCCTGCAGTCATAGTGATTATTTTCAGGAAAATTAATAAAAAAAAGGATAACGAGGCAAATCCTCACTATCCTTTTTTTACGCATGATAAACTATTTTAATGCACGACAGAGAATAATCTACTCCAACGAATGTTTGCCGGAAATCCTTTTTCTTTGTCTAACGACAGCCAGATGAAAACAGCTTTCCCAACAACATGATCCTCTGGAACAAATCCCCAATAGCGGGAATCAGCGGAATTGTGGCGGTTGTCGCCCATCATCCAGTAATAATCCATAGTGAACGTATAATTGTCTGTAGCCACACCATCAACATAAATGGTGCTGTCTTTTACTTCCAGATCATGTTCCTCGTAAAGGTCGATAATTCGACTGTACAAAGGCAATGTTTTTAAATTCAGGTTAACGGTTTCTCCCTTTTTCGGAATTGTCAAGGGACCAAAATTATCCACATTCCATGGGTATTGCTCGTCGTGGGGAAAAATATTTTTATCCCAATTTCCGTCGGGCATATTAACCCTTTTGACAGAAGTGACGTTGTTGAGTGTTTGCAACTCTTTCACATACTCATCCGTCAGCGGATAAAGGTATTGTGAACCATTAAATACTTGCTGATCAGCTTTTGAAATGCCTATTTTCTCAAGCGTTCGTTTGTTTATAGGAGTTCCGTTTGTGGTTACAATGTAGTCGTATTGAACTCCGGCAAAGTGTTTCTGCTCACTCCCGTTTACATATACCTGCCCATCAACAATTTCAATCTTGTCGCCGGCTATTCCAATACATCGCTTAATGTAGTTTTCGCGTTTGTCAACCGGGCGGCTTATAATTTCCCCGAATGTACGCTTGTCATTCCAAATACGGTCGCGCCCGTATGAGCGAATCATTTGGTAATAATCTTGTGTGGGCATGTTTAAAGCCACGGTGTCGCCATGCGGAAAGTTGAAAACCACCACGTCATTATTTTCTACATCGCCAAATCCTGCCATTCGTTTATATGGATTCTGAATCCATTCGACATACGATTTCGTTGTTCTTGAAAGTGGCATGGTATGATGGACAAATGGGAATGATAATGGTGTGTTCGGAAGCTTTGGACCATAAGCTGTTTTGCTTACAAATAGAAAATCACCAACTAACATCGATTTTTCCATCGATGAGGTCGGAATGGTGTACGCTTCAATAAAAAACATGCGGATAAAAGTAGCCGCAATCACTGCAAAAATAATGGCATCGACCCATTCAACAACTTTCGTTTGTTTACCATCCGGCGGGTTTTTCTTTTTCCAAAACGCCCAGTGTACTTTTTTTGTAATGTACATGTCGAAAATTACAGCCAGACCGATCAGCCATAAGTAACTTTCCATCCAGATTACCCACAGGCTGTAAAGCAGGGCAACTAAAATGAACTTGAACCATTTGTTCGTCAAAATTTCTCGCATTGGATTGAGTATGTTATAAGTTTAAAAGATCTTTCATGCTAACCAGTCCTTTTTTGTCAGCCGTATATTCGGCAGCTAAAACAGCTCCCAGGGCAAATCCTTGCCTGCTTTTTGCACTATGTTCTATCTCGATGTAATCTACATCCGATTCGTATTTGATGCGGTGAATTCCGGGTACGTCCCCTTCACGAATTGCTTCAATATGCATCTCCGTTTCTTTTTCCGGCGATTCCAGGGTCCAGCTATCTTTTCCCGGGTGTGCAGCAAATAAATCTTCGGCTAACGAAATGGCTGTTCCACTTGGCGCATCAAGCTTTTGAGTGTGGTGAACTTCCTCCATGGAAATGTCATATTCCGGGCGGTTTTTCATCAACTCGGCCAGTTTTTCATTTAGGGCGAAAAATAAATTCACACCTAAACTAAAGTTTGAAGCATAAAAGAAAGTGCCGTCTTGCTTTTTCATGTCAGCAAGTACAATTTCTTTATGATCGAGCCAGCCGGTAGTTCCACTTACTACGGGAACTCCACTTTCGAAACATTTTTTGTAGTTTTTTATTGCCGATGCCGGAACTGTAAATTCAATGGCCACATCTGCTTTTTTTAAGTTCTCAGGAGTCAAATCGTCCTGATTATCCATATCAATTGTTAAAACAATTTCGTGCCCGCGGTCTTTCGCAATGGCTTCAATCGTTTTACCCATTTTCCCGTAGCCAATTAGTGCAATCTTCATTCCTTTGTTTCTTTTTTTATTATTGAAATATAGTCTGTTAATATCTTTTTGAAAGAGCTTGATTATATCAGCTTGGACTTATTTGATCAACAGATTTTAGTATACTTTCTTTTTTAAGGCATACAAAGATAAAAATTAGATACTAAAACTAGAATGCATTCTAAAGTCGTTGAAATATTTTCGATAAACGAGAAGCTTAAGAGGATGAACAGTTTAATTCGACCAAATCCATATTGAAAAATTACTTGGTTGAAAGGGCCGTGTTTCTTGTGCTTTTATTTCCTTTGTAATAAGAAGAGGTTCGCAACAATTGTCAAAATTATAATAAATTGGCTACCTTTAATCTTTATTGAATACCAATATTTTCATGGAAACAAATAAACAACTGGAACTCGCTTTTGACTTTGTACAATCTACCGGGCAGCATATTTTTCTTACCGGAAAGGCAGGAACAGGTAAAACCACTTTTCTGAAAAGTTTAAAAGAACGCTCGCCCAAGCGGATGATTGTGGTAGCACCAACGGGAGTTGCTGCAATAAATGCCGGCGGTGTAACCATTCACTCTTTTTTTCAGTTGTCGTTTGCACCACAAGTAGGCTTGGAAAATGAGCAAGGCCGGCAAATGCGTTTTAGTAAGGAGAAGATCAACATCATTCGCAGTTTGGAATTATTGGTGATTGACGAAATCAGTATGGTGCGTGCCGATGTGCTGGACGCAATAGACCGGGTAATGCGACGGTTTAAAAATGGTCGAAAACCGTTTGGTGGAGCTCAGTTACTCATGATTGGCGATTTGCAACAGCTTTCGCCAGTGGTGAAAAACAGCGAATGGCAATTGCTAAAATCGAGCTACGAAACGGTCTATTTTTTTAGTAGCAGAGCCTTGAAACAAACGTCTTATGTGAGCATCGAATTGACTCAGGTTTTTCGTCAACAAGACGATAAGTTTATCTCTTTACTTAATAAGGTGAGAGATAATTTACTGGATGAAAACGCTGCAAAAGAATTAAACAAACGCTGTCAACCAGCTTTTTCTCCTAACGATGAAGACGGTTATATTACACTCTGCACTCACAACAGTCAGGCGCAC
>NZ_JBSQYS010000075.1:0-5634 GCF_055140945.1 Sunxiuqinia sp. | reverse complement strand
ATGGAGTATATAAAAACGGAATCTTCAGGAGACAGTTTCACTTCACCAAGCTTAAAAACGTGGCGGGAGGATTCTTTTTGGGCACTTGCTGAAAAAAAGTTACCCGTTAAAAAGAAAATGGCCGATAATATTAGATAATTTTTCATGTTAATAATATTTAAAAGTTAATCGCATTTAAAGAATTAATCCATAGAAGAGACTGCCAATTCCTCGGGACCATAGTCATAAACTTTAGCACCCAGGTTGATATCATGGCCGCCCTTAATCGAACCCTGGGAATAATCATACACGAAGCCCAGGGTATTCGGACGAAGGTTCGAAGTATCTATCGATGATGCCCCGGTGGGATTCCTGGATACTCTGGAGGAGCAGTAAGTCAGTGGCGGATGGGTATGAAACAGGCCGATTAAATATTTTCCTCCCTGTGATGGATCCGTTGATGGGTGTGGAGAATTATAAAGCGTTAAAGTGGCATCCTCCCCGCATTCAGACGTATTCCCTGTTTGGAAAGGCGAATCAATCCTCAGCTCATAAATATCCCGGTCAAGGTAAGCGTACAGACAGAACCCGTACTCTTTATATTTGCCATGATTTTCTTTGGCAAATTCCTTTGTTTTCTGCCAAGCATCGTCCATATCCGACGACACCCACGATTTAATTACTTCCCGGGGAGGATACTCAATCGTAACTGTAACAATATCCGAATTATACGTTTTCCCATCGTTAAACCTAACCTGTGCTTGTATATCCCATATTCCGGCTTTTAACGGATTTCCGTTATAGCTCAGCATTGATACGCCTCCGTCTAAGTAATGGCCTTCGTTATCATCCAGTGGATCATCTCCTGTCTTTGCAATATAATAATCTACATAAGCAACATCTTTTTCTGTGTACCAGGGGGTATAGAAAGACAGGCGCAACTGATAGTTCCCTTGCATAAGGGTTATCAAACTGCTGCCTGATGTCAGGAAAACAACCTGGACATCCTCATCCGTCGATTTGGTATCTATGTTTACTTGCTTTACTTGCTGAGTTTTGCTGAGGTCTTCTTTTGAACAGGAAAAAAGCAAGATCCATAACAATCCGGTTAAAGGAATTAGTAGTAAAAATTTAGTTTTTTTCATGATTTTAAGTTAATGGTTATTGTGTGAAATTTCAGTGGGTTTTTTAAATTCACCATTCGAAGGGTTTGCTCTTTTAAGTTGAGTAAGCTTGGGTTTTCGTCCGGAGGGGCATGTTCGGGTATGGTATTCTTGTATGTTTTCATGATCCGTTTTTAATAAGGTTTTTTCAATAGCAAGCTAATGTGTTTCAGGAAGAGGGAAGGGGGGCAAATTAGTAAAATACAGGGTGAAGTTGCTACATTTGAGTAGACAGTTAGTTAAGGTATATTTTCAAAACTTATATCTTAGAATTATGAAACAAGAACGAAGGACATTTACAAGAGAGTTTAAGCTGAATGCAGTTGAATTAAGTTATTCCAGAGCGAATGTTGTGGAATTAGCCAATGAGTTAAATATCCGACCAGAATTATTATATCGCTGGCGTAGTGAGTTTGCAAGTTATCAAGGGAAAAGTTTTCCTGGTAACGGGATTCCTAAAATGACAGAAGAAGAATCCGAGGTTTCCCTTTTGAAAAAAGAATTAGCAGAAATGCGCATGGAAAGGGATATCTTAAAAAAGGCGGTCAGCATCTTTTCCAAGAGCGATGGAAAGTTTACCGGTTTATAGCTGATCACAGCTATAGATTTCCCATCGAAATGATGTGCAAAGTATTGAATGTTAGCCGAAGTAGTTATTATAAATGGTTGAAAAGAAAGCCTTCAAAAAGGACAATTGAAAATAAAGCACTTGTGGAACAAATACACAAAATACATACGAAAAGTAAAGGGATCTATGGCAGCCCACGGATAACAGAAGAACTAAAAGCAAACCATGTTTCGGTTTCCCGGCAGCGGGTTGCCAGACTGATGAGCAAGGCCAATATCCGCAGTATAACTAAAAAGAAGTTCAGAACGACAACAAATTCAAAACACAACTACCCTGTGGCGCCAAATTTGCTAAATCGGGAGTTCAAAGTGGTACAACAAGGCAAAGTTTGGGTTTCGGATATTACATACATCCGCACTTTGGAAGGCTGGCTATATTTAACTGTCATAATTGATTTAGCTGACAGGAAAATAATTGGATGGGCTATCAGTCGTTCAATGAAAGCATGTGAAACAGTAGTTCCTGCATGGTTAATGGCAATACGCAATCGCCCCATTCATACAAAACTGGTTTTCACTCAGATAGGGGTATTCAATATGCGTGTACCGATTTTAAGAATTTGATCCATCAAAATCCATTGGTTTATCAAAGTATGAGCCGTAAAGGAAATTGCTGGGACAATGCTGTAGCTGAAAGTTTCTTTAAAACATTAAAAACAGAGTGGGTATATCGATACAAATATGTATCAAGGAGGCAAGCTTCGAATTCAATATTTGAATATATTGAAACATGGTACAATACTAAAAGAAGGCATTCTTCTTTAAATTATCTTTCACCAACAGAATTTGGAAAACTATTAAACAAACATAAAATGGTAGCATGACTTAACTCAATGTCCACTTTTTTGTTGCAAGTTCACACTTGCTTTAGCACTTCAACAGCACCTTCCAAAAGCGAGGTCTCAAAATTCTCAGCACTCGAATAAGCCATCAGGTTAAATTTTGTTCCCCAGACCTTAACATCATATTTTTCAGTGTTTACAATAAATGGCTTTGATTTATCTGTGGCAACATCAAAAAAGCCTTCGCCATCAAGTTTGACTTCACGGACATCTCCCGAAAATTGGCTTGGGAAAGTCATGGTGGTTTTCGCGTTTAGGTACACTTTTGTACCATCTCCCAGCGTAATTTCGGCACGTTGCCCGGCAGGAACATGCAAAGTTTGTAGGTTGGTTTTGGTATTCTGTCGAATATCTTCAGACAAAAAATAATGGGATACTAATAATGCAAGAACGAATATGGCCGCTATTTTCAGGGCTTCGATAAAGTATTTATTTCTTCTTCTAACAGCTGTTTTATCTTTGGACTTTTTCCGAGAGGCAACATCAGCATCTGTTTGCCAGATCATGATGTCGTTTAATTTTCGAAGAGCCAGGTATTCCTTCATATTTTTGGGATCAGCATCCAACCAATTGGTTACCATTACCTTTTCCTCGTCAGTACAATTCCCATTGACATACTTTAATAGAAGCTCTTCCATGCTTGAAACGTTTAGTTTTTAGTAGCGGCGTTTTTAATTTTCCGCTAACTACTAACAGAACGATTGAAGCTGAAGCATCCCTAGTCGATTTTTGAACTTTTTTTAATAATTCAGGAAAGAAAAAAATCCAATTAGCGGTAGGTAATCATTTAAGGCTAAACGTAACTCCTTTATTGATTGTGAAATATGATACTCGACCCCTTTTTGAGAAATATCAAACAATTCAGCAATTTCTTTGTACGATTTATTTTCAAAACGACTTAGAAGAAATATTTCCCTTGTTTTCTCGGGAAGCGATTGGAGAGTTTTTTGAATGATTTGCTGTATCTCTTTGGAGAAGATTTCATTTGGGTCACTGGACTCAAGCGATGTTCTTCTGATTTCCAGCTCCCGGGTCAGTGCTTTTTCGATTGTACCGTGAACATCCCGTTTAATGGTTTGATGCTGTAAATAGTCGAGCGTACTGTTTTTCAAAATGGAAAACAAAAAAGGCCTGACTGGATCTACTGCGTCCTTTTTCATCCGTTCCCATAATTTAATAAGGGCATCAGATACAATATCCTCGGCGGCCATATCATCATGAACATACGATTTTACATACAGGTAGGACTTCCTGTAATAGGCAGTATAAATCTCATTAAAGCTATTGGCCTGATTGAGATACATCTCTTTTCAGTTTCGGTTTGATCCAGCAAATTTAGAAAAATTATCCACTTTATTTGTTTGAATAAAATTATCTACTCTCAGGTGAGATATTAGGATCTATCAATGTCTGAAGAATCTTTTTAGGCTATGCTCCATTTAATTTCATTTTGAGTGTGTTCATATCCTCCGATATCTTTGAATCTACAATCCGTGCATAGATCTGCGTTGTTTTTAATGAAGTGTGCCCCAGCATTTTTGAAACTGTTTCAATCGGAACGCCATTTGCCAAGGTAACAGAAGTCGCAAAGGTATGCCGGGCGACATGCATGGATAAATTCTTCGTGATTCCGCAGATGCTAGCCAGTTCCTTGAGGTATTCATTCATCTTTTGATTTGAATGCACCGGAAGTAGTTTACCTCTGTTTCGATTCACCGGAAAGTTTTCATACTTCTGCAAGATGATATTGGCTTGTGGCAGCAATGGAACCCGACAGCGAATCTCTGTTTTCATCCGATCAATGATAATCCATTTTTCTCCGTCATTACCTTGGTGGATATGAGTGCCGCGAAGGTTACTTAGTTCTGCATAGCCCAGTCCGGTGTAACAGGCAAAAACGAAAACATCTCGAATAATTTGCATTCGGGTTGTGCTGATTTCTTTACGTTTGATTCTATCCAATTCCTGGATTGTCAGGTAATCCCGATGCGTTTCATTGCGAGAAACTTTGAAAGAGCGGTAAGGATTATGGGAAAGCTGATTCATGGCTATCGCGGTATTTAAAACCCTTTTTAGATGCTTGTGGTAGGTGAGGGCCGTATTTGGCCTTAACCTGAGTTCGGTTTTCAAGTACAGGTCGAATAAACTCAGAAACTTGTAATCGACCGCCGACAATGCCAGATCATTTCTGCCGAAGCTGCTTTTGAAGAATTCAGCCAGTCGCATCCGGGTTGTTTTGTAATGCTTTAGCGTTCCCTCGGAATAGTCATTTCCGACCCTGGCAGCTATCCCTTTAATAATGCCATCCAGAATTTCCAATACGCCTTTTTCATTGCTTACTCCCAATAGTTTGTTTTTCACGTGGAGAGTAGAGAAAGGTTCTCCTTTCGATTCCAACTGGTTGTAGACATCCTGCACCCTGGTTCTGATTTTGCCCAACCCGTTATTCAGGATTTTGGACTCTTCTGTTCTTCCTGCAACCTGTTGCCGGCCATCATCCCAATTATCGGGAACAACAAAAATACCGGTAGATAATTCGAAGCGCTGGTTGTTCATGGTGCACCGGACATAAACCGGGCATTTCCCGTCGGTGCGGGATTTTGATCTCTTTAAAGAGAAATTTACGGTCACTCTCATAACTCAACTCATTTTTGTGGTTAAAAATGGTCTCGTTTTCCTACTTAAAACTACCCGTTTAGGGTCTCATATCCAAGCATCAAAACGAAACAAATTCACTCAAAATGAATTGATCATCAGAAAATTACATCGATTACCGAGACCTGTTGGCGGTTTTCTTCGGATAGGTCTCGATATAGTCTCGTTTACTTTGCGATTCTATGCCTGTTTTTGATGCCTGCACAAAATAAAAAAGCGCTTAAACCATTCGATTTAAGCGCTTTTGATGTTTTTTGTTGTCTTGAAGTGTGACTCAGCTGGGGTTCGAACCCAGGACCCCATCCTTAAAAGGGATGTGCTCTACCAGCTGAGCTACTGAGTCATCCTGTATGTTGCCTTTTTGTTTA
>NZ_JBSQYS010000074.1:0-6335 GCF_055140945.1 Sunxiuqinia sp. | reverse complement strand
TCTCTGACATGACCTGAACTGCTTTTTCATTCAACTTGCCGGAAGCCTCGGTTCCAGCCGAACATACTGTTATTGAAGGATCGAAGGATTGTAAAAAACCATGAGCCATTTGGCTGCGGCAACTATTGCCGGTGCAGAGTATTAATACTTTCATACTTTTTAAAATTTGATCTTGTATCTATTTAAAATTAGCTTTTACAGGAGAAATTTTCAGGTAATTGCACGCTATCGGTAAATTTGTTCAACACTTGTTTCATCTCCTCAATTTTCGCTTTATTCAAGCAGTAATTAGTTTTCGATCCGTTAATTGTTCCCTGGATTAAACCAATTTCTTTTAACTCTTTTAAGTGTTGATTTACCGTTGTTCTGCTTAATGGCAGTTCATTTGAAATATCGCCTGAAATGCAGACTCTTGATTCAGTGAGGTATTTCAGGATTGCTAAACGGGCAGGGTGCGAAAGGGCTTTGAAATAGCCCGCCGCTACCTGCAAGTCTTGGTCAAAAAGTTCTACTTTGGCGTACGTCATTCGTTTCAATTTATTGACGCAAATATACGTCATAAATTGAAATAGCGACGTATGTATACGTTAAATGAATGTAAATATTTTACGATGTTAAAAAATAGGTTTAAAAAGTAAAAAATACTCTTATTGATTTGCTACTTTTGTAATCGGTGTCAAAAGTAAAAAAACACAACGACTAAAAGATAAATCATGACAACAAAGAATCTATTCATTCTGATGCTTTTCGTTGCTTTTTCGATTCAATTAAGAGCACAAGAGAACGTGTATAAAATTGAAATTACAAAACCTAAAAAGGAAATTCCGATTCAATCAAATATGTATGGTGTTTTCTTTGAGGATATTAATTTTGCAGCCGATGGCGGACTGTATGCGGAGTTGGTTAAAAACCGCTCGTTTGAATTTTTGAACTCGCCAACAATGGGCTGGCTAACTTATGGGAAGGTGAATGTGCGGACAGAGGATGCACCATTTGAGCGTAACCCACATTATTTGAGGTTGAATAACACGGGCTTGTTAACCGGAACCGGAATTATTAACGAAGGGTTTCGTGGAATTGGGCTCAAGAAGGGTGAACGCTACAATCTCAGTTTCTATGCCAGAAATATTGATTCGAAAGAAGGAAAGGTTCGGGTTGAACTGATTTCGTCAGGGATGGACATTTTAGCGAAAGACGATATTGCGGTTGACTCGGATGAATGGCAAAAATATACACTGACATTAACACCTTCGCAAACCGATGCCCACTCAAAGCTGCGTATTGATTTGCGATCGTTTGGAGCAGTCGATATTGAACATGTCTCGTTGTTTCCTGAAAAAACATTTAAAGGTCGCGAAAATGGCATGCGTCAGGATTTAGCTCAGGCCTTGGCTGATTTGGATCCAGGTATTTTTCGCTTTCCCGGAGGATGTATTATTGAAGGAAATTCATTGGCTACTCGTTACCAGTGGAAAAATTCAGTTGGTGCTGTTGAAAATCGCCCAACAAACGAAAATCGGTGGAATTATGAATTTCAACATCGGTTTACTCCCGATTATTTTCAATCGTACGGATTGGGTTTCTTCGAGTATTTTCAGTTGTGTGAAGATTTAGGAGCTGACGCTTTACCTGTTGTAAACTGCGGAATTGCGTGCCAATATGCTACCGAAGAAGTAGCCGAAGATTTGACTCCGTATATTCAGGATGCCTTGGATTTAATTGAATTTGCCAATGGCCCGGTCGATTCGAAATGGGGGAAAGTTCGTGCTGAAATGGGGCATCCGGAATCCTTTAATCTGAAAATGATTGGAATTGGAAACGAACAATGGGGCGAAGATTTTCCGGAGCATTTAAAGCAGTTTATTGATGCCATAAATGCCAGGTATCCTGACATGCTTGTTATCGGTTCTTCTGGTCCGAGTGCCGATGGAGAACGGTTTGACTACCTCTGGAGCAAGATGAAGGAGCTGGATGCTGACTTGGTTGATGAACACTATTATAAAGATCCGGATTGGTTTTTAAGTAATGCCGGGCGCTATGATAATTACAGCCGGAAAGGACCTAAAGTATTCGCCGGAGAATATGCTTGCCACGATTATCCTGCGAAGAAAAATTCATTTTACTCTGCGCTTTGTGAAGCTGCTTTTATGACCGGCCTGGAACGTAATGCTGATGTTGTGCATCTGGCGACTTATGCGCCTTTGTTTGCTCACGTTGATGCCTGGCAATGGAAGCCTGATATGATTTGGTTTGACAATTTACGGTCGGTAAAATCAGCGAATTACTATGTGCAACAATTGTACAGCTTAAACAAAGGAACCGAAGCGTTACAAGTAAAACTGAATAAAGAAAACGTGATCGGCCAAAACGGATTGTATGCAAGTGCCGTAATTGATGAAAATAAAAATCAGCTGATAATTAAAGTTGCAAATACTTCGAAAGAGTCCAGAACTGTTGATTTTGATTTTAGCAAGTTGAAACAGGAAGTTAAAAGTGGAGGGCAAATTATATTGCAAGCTGACTTAGAGGTTGAAAATACGCTGGATAAGCCGAATTTAATTGTGCCTAAAAAACAATCGATTGAAACTTCACAGAATAAATTAAACGTAGTTTTGAAACCAGAATCCTTTTCTGTGTTCATTTTAAACTAGTAAATATTGGGGCCGCTTTTTAGACTCTAATTATATTGAAAGTTATCCCGTTACGTGAAAAATTGATTTTTCTTCTTTTTGAATCGTGTTACAGAATGAGTTCAAAATTAGTCCGTTACTAGATAAACATATTAAGAAAGAGTATGGCTATAAAGCCGTACTCTTTTAAATTTTCCTGTAAATATCGGCGGGCTTTAGTGATGTGATCTTCAACGGTTTTTATAGAAATATTTAATTCGTTGGCTATGGCTTTGTTGGTGTATCCTTTTTCTGCACTTAATGTGTAAATGCGCTTTCTTTGTTCGGGTAGTTCGTTTACATAAAACTGTACTTTCTCTGACAATAGGTTGTAATCTACCTGTTTCTCCGTTTCGCTCGAATTCTTAACAGCCTTTTGTTTTACGTACTCGAAATATTCTTTTTCAGATAGCTTTTTTCTGAAGGTTGAAATAATGGTGTTTTTTGCAATCGTAAAAAGATAGGACTCGAAGCTGGTGTCTTCTCTTAAGGAATTCCGATTGTTCCAGATTTTAATGAATATCTCCTGAATCAAATCAAGGGTATCTTCTTCAGTTTTCAAATAACCAAATATAAATCGGTATAGCCGATCACTATATTTGCTATAGAGTTGATTGACCGAGTTCTTGTTATTACTTTTCAGTTCCTTGATTAGATCAGCATCTTTCATAGAGCACGTCTCATTTTTGAGAATGTAAATTTACGAAAATGTTCTTTTGAAAATAATAAGGTCACGGACCTATTTGATATTTTCGGTTTCGCTTCTATCACAAATTGTTAAAGACTCGAAACATGACACTAAATTATTCGCACTACTTAATAGACACGCAACCTAATCTTTTTTCTCTGGAAAGAAAAAAAAGAAGAATTTATAGCAGGGGTATTTTTACCTTTAGACGTATACCATTAAGAAAGCAAAAAAGAAGGATGAAATCATATTTCAGGAAATATTTGAGCGATAGTTGTAGTACGGAGGATTTCGAGTCCTTTATTGAGCTTGCGACCGACAAAAAAAATCAAAATTTGTTCGAAGAGAATATGAGTGAAGATTGGAAAGACAATGATCGGACGATTGAAACTCCAGACTTATCTCCCACATTACATCGAATTCATTACGAATTGAATAAAACAGAACTTGGCGATTCAAAGACCAGAAAATTAGTTTTTTATGTGTCTCGAATTGCGGCTGTTTTGTTTGTCCCATTGTTGATCGCGTACTTTATTCAATGGCAGAGTCGATCTTCAGGTATTGAACAAACCATTGTAACACCGCTGGCATCGCAAACCTCATTCGAGCTGTCTGATGGTACTTTAGTATGGTTAAATGCGGGCTCCTCAATTCGTTTTCCTAGTAAGTTTACAAGTAATAAGAGAATCGTAAAACTTACAGGTGAAGCTTATTTTGATGTAAAAAAGGGAAGTGAACCATTTATAGTGGAAACGAAGCATGTCGATATCGAAGTGCTTGGAACTGCTTTCAATGTTTTGGCATATGATAATGAATTGCCAGCAATCACGTTGGAGCGAGGAAAAGTGTCCTTAAGGACAGAGTCAAATCAGAAGCAATTTCTTTCGCCCGGACATCAGGCGACTGTTGATACTTCGGAATACAACATTACGCTAAAAACAGTGGATACCCATTTATACTCCGCATGGAAGGATCATCAGTTGATATTCAAAAATGATCCGTTAAGCACTGTCGCTGAGAAATTGGAACGATGGTATAATGTCGAGATTGAAATTGCTGACCCATCGCTATTAAACAGTAAATTAACTGCAAGAATTGAGTTTGAAGCATTTCGGGAAGTGTTGGATTTAATGCAGCTTACAATGCCAGTCGACTATCAATACGATAAGGATCTTCGGAAACTTATTATTACAAGAAAATAATAATAATTTGGAATAAACAGCATGCCTATGTAACACAAGTCGAACGAAACAAAAGCTAAAAAGTGGGAAAGCCGCGAACTTCCCCACCTGTAGTGAATAATTTTTGCAAATTATTAATCTTACAATTCAAACTTATGAAAAAAAATGGATTGAAGGAAGCTAGTATAAGTGTTTTCTTCTTTAAACTACTAATTGTTATGAAGCTAAGTATCTTTATTTTATGCTTAACGATCTTTACAGCGGTCGCTTCAGGAACCTATTCTCAAACGACAAAACTGTCGGTGGTTGCAAAAAACAAAACGATTGAAGATGTTTTAAAAACAATTGAGGATCAAAGTCAGTATCGTTTCTTTTATTCTGGTGTTATTAATACCACCAAAAAAGTTTCGATTAATAGTCAGGATAAAAATCTGGAAACAATTCTTCAACAAGTGTTGGATCAAACAGAAATCGGATATCGAATTGTTGGCCGACAAGTTGCTCTTTTCAATACCAACGAAAATGAGAATTACAACATGCTTCAACAGGAAATAAATGTTGAAGGTACTGTTACCGGCGTTGGAGGTGAACCTCTTCCGGGTGTAACCGTAGTTATTAAAGGAACTACAAATGGAACAATTACCGATTTCGATGGTCGGTACATGTTGTCAGCAGTTCCTTCTGATGCAGTGTTGGTTTTCTCCTTTGTAGGGATGAAAAGTCAGGAAGTTCCGGTAGCCGGTAAAAGCAACCTAAATGTTATTTTGGAAGATGAAACTATTGGTCTTGAAGAAGTGGTAGCCATTGGTTATGGAACTGTAAAAAGAGCTGATGTTACGGGCTCTATTTCCTCTCTTAGTGCTAAAGATTTTAATCTAGGAATAACAGTTGCGCCAGAGCAACTCATGCAAGGTAAGGTTGCAGGGGTAAATATTATCCAAAATAGTGGACAACCAGGGGCAGCTTCCACTGTTCGTGTTCGAGGATCAAGTTCTGTATCCGCAGGAAATGATCCTTTGTATGTCGTTGATGGAGTTCCATTGCAATTCAGCTCGGCTAATAAGTATGTTAATGTTGCCGGAGAATCAAGTACTTCACCATTCTCATCTGAAGGTACTAACCCCTTGAATGCAATCAACCCTTCTGATATTGAGTCAATTGAAATATTGAAAGATGCATCTGCAACAGCGATCTATGGTTCAAGGGGAGCGAATGGAGTTATCATCATTACGACTAAAAGTAAAAATTTAGGAGAATCAGTTTCTTACGATACTTATGTTGGAGTATCCTCAGTGCGTAAAAGTTTAGAAGTACTTTCAGCAGATGAATACCGTAACTATGCGCAGAGTAATAACCTGGCTTTTCCTGATGAAGGAGCCAATACGGACTGGCAAGATGCTATATACAGAACAGCACTCAGTCAGAATCATAATTTGTCGTTTGGAGGAGGTTCAGCTACCAGTAATTACCGTGCATCTTTTGGGTATAATGCTCAAGATGGTATCATTGAGTCGTCGGGAATTGAAAAATACACGGCACGTTTAAATGCCAATCAAACAGGAATGGATGGAAAATTAAAGATTGGAATCAATTTGACCTACGGTAAGATTTTAGATGATATCACACCAATCTCTTCCAATGTTGGTAATGAGGGAGGAAATATCTTGAAAGATGCGATTCGTTGGGCTCCTACGCTTCCTGTTTATAACGAAGATGGTAGTTTTTATCAGATTGGTGAATTACGGGTTAATCCGGTTTCGTGGGGTGAACAGATTGAAGATGAGCGAAATACGAGTC
>NZ_JBSQYS010000073.1:0-7069 GCF_055140945.1 Sunxiuqinia sp. | reverse complement strand
GCTCTTCCGATCTGAAGCTAAATTCTACGGTTTAGGTTCTGATGGTACGGTTGGTGCAAACAAAAACTCAATCAAAATTATTGGTGGATCAACTGATAAATTTTGCCAGGGTTATTTCGAATATGACTCGAAGAAATCAGGTGGTTTCACTTGTTCTCACTTACGTTTTGGTGACAGCCAAATTCGTTCAACTTACTTAATTACAACTCCTGACTTTGTAGCATGTCACGTTCCAGCTTACGTTAACTTATACAACGTACTGAAAGGCTTGAAAAAAGGAGGTTCATTCTTGTTGAATTCAATTTGGGATGAAGAAGAAACTAAAAAACGTTTACCAAATAGCATGAAGCGTTATTTGGCTGAAAACGAAATTAAATTCTACATCATCAATGGTACTAAATTAGGTGAAGAGCTAGGTCTTGGAACTCGTACCAACACCATCATGCAATCAGCTTTCTTCAAAATCACCGGTGTAATTCCTTACGAACAAGCGGTTGAAGAGATGAAAAAAGCGATTGTAAAATCGTACGGTTCAAAAGGGGAGAAAATTGTAAACATGAACTTTGCAGCTGTTGAGGCTGGAGGTAAAAATGTTACTACAGTTGAAGTACCTGCTGAATGGAAAGAAATTAAGCTGGAAGAAGAAATTGCAGCTACCGATCGTCCTGACTACATCAGCAAATTTGTTGACGTAATCAATGGACAAGAAGGTAACAGCCTTCCTGTTTCGACATTCACAGGATACGAAGACGGTACCTTTGAGCAAGGAACTTCTGCATTTGAAAAACGTGGTATCGCTGTTAACGTTCCTGAGTGGATTGGCGACAACTGTATTCAGTGTAACCAGTGTGCTTACGTTTGTCCTCACGCTTCTATCCGTCCATTCCTAATGACTGAAGAAGAATTGGCGAAGGCTCCTGAGAATACCGATGTAAAAGTTGCAACTCCAACAAAACAATTTCCAGGTTTAAACTTCCGTATCCAGGTTTCAGTGCTCGACTGTACCGGTTGTGGAAACTGTGCCGATGTTTGTCCTTCAAAAGAAAAAGCATTGGTTATGAAGCCTCTTGGATCGCAAGAGTCGCAAGTTGATCGCTGGAATTACATGGACAAAAATGTAAGCTACAAAGAAAAAGTAGTTGACAAATATAAATCAGTTAAAAACTCTCAGTTTGCTCAACCATTGTTTGAGTTCTCTGGAGCTTGTGCTGGTTGTGGTGAAACTCCATATATTAAATTAATCACTCAGCTTTATGGTGAACGCATGATGGTTGCTAATGCGACCGGTTGTTCTTCAATCTATGGTGGTTCTGCTCCGTCAACACCTTACTGTAAACACAAAGAAAGCGGACAAGGTCCAGCATGGGCTAACTCATTGTTCGAAGACAATGCCGAGTATGGTTTCGGTATGGCTGAAGGTGTTTCTGCTCAACGCGATCGTATTGAAATGATCATGAAAGATGCTCTTTCAAATGGTATCAGCGAAGACGTAAAAACAGCTTTCACAGCATGGATTGAAGGCAAAGATAACGCCGAAGCATCAAAAGAAGCTTCAGCCAGCGTATTGGCTGCTCTTGCAGGGAAAGATGCTGACTACGCCAAAGACATCCTTGGACTAAAAAAATACCTGGTTAAAAAATCAGTTTGGGTATTTGGTGGTGACGGATGGGCTTACGATATCGGTTATGGTGGTTTAGACCACGTATTGGCTTCAGGAGAAGATGTAAACGTATTGGTTATGGATACCGAGGTTTACTCGAACACCGGCGGTCAAGCATCAAAAGCAACACCAGTTGGTGCTGTTGCGAAATTCGCTTCTTCAGGTAAAAAGATCCGCAAAAAAGACTTGGGTGTTATGGCCATGTCATACGGATATGTTTACGTTGCACAAGTAGCAATGGGAGCAAACCAAGCACAATACCTGAAAGCATTGCGCGAAGCAGAGGCTTACCCGGGACCATCATTAATCATCGCTTATTCTCCTTGTATCAACCATGGACTGCGTGCTAGCATGGGCGCATCTCAGGCTGAAGAGAAAAAAGCAGTTGATGCAGGTTACTGGTCAATGTATCGCTACAATCCGATGTTGGAAGCTGAAGGAAAGAATCCATTCTCTTTAGATTCTAAAGAACCTGATTGGAGCAAATTCCAAGACTTCCTTGCCGGTGAAGTTCGTTATACTTCATTGAAAAAGTCGTTCCCGGAACAAGCTGCCGAGCTGTTCAAAGCTTCAGAAGAAAATGCCAAATGGCGTTATGCTTCCTACAAGCGATTGGCTGCTATGAATTTTGCACCAGAAGCTGTAGAAGAAAAGTAAAAAACCACTTTTATTATAATTCAAAAGCCATCTTCCTTTGGGAGGATGGCTTTTTTTATTGATGCTATTTCTAACAAAGAAATACGTTTTAAGTAGTGCGAATAATTTAGTGTCATGTTTCGAGCCTTTAACAATTTGTGATAGAAGCGAAACCGAAAATATCAAATAGGTCCGTGACCTTAGTTGGCTGGTTGAATATTTTGATTGACGTGGAAAAAATTATCCGGATCGTACTTCTTTTTAATTTGAGTCAGCCGCTCATAATTATAACGATAGCTGGCTTTTACCCTCTCCTGCCCTTCATCCATCATAAAATTGGAATATGCTCCTCCTGAAGAAAATGGACGCAATGCATCATAGTAATCTTTACACCACTTGGTGATAACGGCTGCATTGGCCGGATCAGGATCTACTCCAACAATCACTCCAGCATATTTCGCATCTCGATAAGCCCAGGGTGTTTCATCTTTATCAACCCGACTTGCAGCTCCACTTATTGGATAAAGATGCATTTGGGATAATGGCGTAGGAAGTTTTAATCCATTTTCCAAATGTTTCTTCCTGGCTTCGGGACCAATTTCATTGAAAAAATCGGCACGCCAATACCACTGCATTCCGGTTGGGAGCAACCCATCAAATAAAGTTTGAATGGCTGGATAAGGCATTTCTCCAACGTGAGCAAAAAAAGGTTTCTTATCCATAATTGGCTCGAATACTTTAGGCGCTTTACTGATGTCACCCGCATAGCACCAAACAATTCCACAAAACTTTTTCCCATGAAGATGCTCTGGAAATGGAGACTCTGGAATCGTTAAAGTTGCAACAAAACCATTGAGCTCATCAGGTGCCTGATGGATAAATCCATGATACCACTCCATGATTTCCTCAGTTTGTTCGATAGGCCACAATGTTGGTCCTCCAAAAACGGTTTTTACCGGATGTGCCTGAAATTTGAAAGACGTGACAATTCCAAAATTACCACCTCCTCCGCGTATCGCCCAGAAAAGGTCTTCATGTTGATTTGCACTTGCTGTTACAAAAGAGCCATCAGCTAAAACCATATCAGCTTCTAGCAAGTTGTCTATCGTTAAACCATATTTTCGGGATAAATGGCCAACTCCTCCTCCAAGTGTCAATCCACCAACACCTGTGGTTGATATGATTCCTGCAGGAATAGCCAACCCAAACGGATGAGTTGCGTGATCCACTTCACCCCACAAATTGCCTCCACCGACACGAACGGTTTGGTCTTGAACATTGACACGAACAAATTTGATTCCTGATAAATCGATGACCATGCCACCGTCACAAATTCCCAAACCTCCGGCATTGTGTCCACCACCGCGAACAGAAACCAGCAAATTGTTTTCCCGACCAAATTTCACACAATGAATAACGTCAGCAATATCGACACATTTTACAAACAGGCCGGGATGTTTATCGATCATTCCATTGAAAACTTTACGTGTTTCATCATAATCAGAATCATGAGGTTTGACAATAGTCCCCCTAATTCCTGCACTAAATTCCTCAATTCGTGCATTATCTATATCGCTTACATTATTTGCCATGATGTTAGCCTTTCGTTTTCTCAATCATATGATTAATAACATGAGTATGCTCGTGCTGAGGACTGAACATGATTATCTCTGCGTCCGAATCGACTTTGACATTATGCCCTGAAGGCCAGTAAAACAAATCATTAACGGTTACAGTTTCCTGATCGCCATTCGCATCCGTGGTTGTAATTTTACCTTTCAGAACATAACCCCAATGTGGACATTGACATTGGTTTCCTTCAAGTCCCATAAAAAGAGGTGTGGTATCTACTCCTGCAGAAAGGCTGAAATACTCACCGCTAATTTTACCAAGTCCGGATGCATCGCCGAAATTTGTTCTCTGACGTATGACAGCACCGGGAATTTCCATTTTCACCTCAATGTTTTCTTTTGCAATTTTCATTTCTAATCCTCCATTTTTATTTATTTAAAGACTTGTATTCACAACTTAAATACTCAATTACGATTACCGAATACCCTAACCAAACGACTAGACACTGACTAAAAGAAATTACATCAGCGATCACATTAACGCCGATCGAATTCAATTCAAAGTTACGACGACCTAAAATGCACTAACTAGCACATTTGATCCAATTAATGAGATTATTGTGTCTTTTTATCCGCTAAATGGAGATTCGTAATTATTCAGCAATGATATTTTGGTATTGAGAAGGTAATAAGCCGTATTTGCTAAAAAAACATTTGGTAAAATAGGAAGGACTATTAAAACCGGTTTCATAGGCAACTTCGGATATCGTATGGGTTTGTGCGTGAATTAAACTCACAGCTTTATTCAGCCGAAAATCTTTAATGAAGTTATTGGGAGATATTCCAACCAGGGAAGTGATTTTTCGATATAATTGCGACTTGCTAAATCCGAGATGTAATCCCAGTTTATCAACATGGAGATCGGGATTTTGCCAGGTTTCTGAAATGTAGTTCATCAGTTTCTCCAGAAATTGTTCATCAGATGGAGTCATCGCATAAACTAAATCAGTATCAACAAACACATTTGAATTTGCTTGCTTGCATAACTTTTTCACCTCCGATGACACTACAATTCGCGAATGAGCAATATGATACATTCGCTCTGCAGACTGCAGTGCTTCTTCAAAAAACAACTTTTTATTGGTTACCGGGACTCCTGCGCTAATTCCAGTTTTTAGATTAACAATGTCATGACCAGCGTTTCCTTCCCATTCCTGAAACTTGTTATGAACCTCAATTGCACACCAAGCAGCTTGCAATCCAGAATTAAACGACACAATGAAATGATCGTGATTTCGTGTCACAATGCGACCTTCAAAATCGCTAAAAACTTCTGAAAGAAGATTCATACGGGCCTGTGATTCAAACCCCTTGTCTGCTATCTTGTTTGAACTAAAAGGCAAATTAGAAAACCCGATATACATGATAATACGAAAAGCGGGGTCATCAATAATATTCAACTCACTATCGTGAGACTTTTCAGGATCTTCAATTCTACCCAGGAAAGATTCAACCACACTGACATCAACTTCAATAATTTGGTTCGGAATTTCGCCATGCGCATGATTGTGCATATCGATTAAACATTGCTTATTTGGTGCTTCAACCAGGCAAAAAGCAGTTTTTCGATTTCCATCGAACCAATAAGTTAATCCTTTACAATTAAACTCCTCCTGAATTTTCAAATCTTGCTGATGCAACTGAGCTACTGCTTCTGCAGTTACCACATCTGAAACATCATGACGATCCATATAAATAGGCATAAGATTGATTTTATAGCATAAACAATAGTCTTAATCTATTTATACCGATTTTTACTTAAACTTGTTCTATAAGATATTTTGAAAACCAAACATTTACCACGGATATAGAAATACGGACTTTATTTCGCTGATAAAATTCAATCAGTCTCATCTCTACAATTTTTACAGACTTGCCGTGCCAAGGCTGCAATTGCAACAAAACTAACGACCAATGCTATCCGATAGTCCCTGAGCGGATTATCTTCTATCAGATTGGTTAATGCAATGATCAACGCGAAGAAATTAATCACTAGAATAACCATTAATCCGTATCGTAGCAGCTTCCGCTTATTCAATTTATCCATATTTTATTTAGTGGTAAGTTAATAAAAATGACGCCATATAAATTAATGGCTCCAAGTACCAAATTTACCATTTTTATAATCTTCGTAGGCCTTGACAATTTCCTCTTGGGTATTCATCACAAAGGGACCATGAGAAACAACCGGTTCATCTATCGGTGGCGCATATCCCAGTAATAACATACTTTGTTCAAGCGCTTCAACTTTAATCATCGATCCATCATTAACAAATTCAACCAAGCGCTTTGCTTCTACCATCTGACCATTGACTTCCATTTTCCCACGAATAAGGTAGAAAAAGACGTTTCTTGTTTTAGGTATTGTCAATTCCAATTCTGAATCCGGGTTAAAGTCAATGGTTGACAAATGAACGCCAATTCCTGATTGAAAAGGCCCCTTTACGCCCTCCCAATCACCGGAAACCAAATTTACATTTACTTGTCCATCATTTAAATCAATTTTCGGAATCTGTTCTTTTTGAACTCCTTTGTAAAAAGGATCGCACATCTTATCTTTTGCGGGCAGATTGACCCAAAGCTGCAAGATCTCCAATGGTCCACCTTTTTGCTTAAACTCCTCAGAGGAAACTTCTGAATGAATCAAACCTCTACCTGCCGTCATCCATTGAACACCGCCCGATTTAATGACACTTTTCTGTCCACTGCTATCAAAATGAGCAATATCTCCGTCCAGTATAAAAGTTACTGTTTCCATGCCACGATGTGGATGGGGACCAAACGGAAGACCACTATTGTTTTCCGGATATTCCTGCGGGCCATGGTGATTTAAGAATAGAAATGGGTCTATGTGTTGGATCGAACGAGTCGGAATCACCCGATCCGTTGTTAAGTCCTGAATTGGATCACTCTCCGGTTGATGTATTTTCTTTACTGTTCTCATCGATTATTGTTCTTTTTAAGTAAGAACAGCGAAAACAGACAGATGTTTAAAACATGAATCAATCAGAAGTCAGCATCCGTAATGGCAATTTTCAGATATTACGATTCAGCTAAATAGAATTACAATTGGATAAAAATCACTTTCGTTTATTCTTGTTTTTAAGAACCAGCTCCCCTTGAGAAAACCTGTTCAAATTGA
>NZ_JBSQYS010000072.1:0-9928 GCF_055140945.1 Sunxiuqinia sp. | reverse complement strand
TCAGGATGTTCTTGTTCGATTTTCTCCAACTCTTTGAGCTTCATGTCAAAATCAAAATCACTAATAATTGGTTTCGACAGTACATAGTAATTATAGTTGTGCTCTTCGAGCTCTTTGCGAAGCTTTTCAATTTGCTCTTTAATGGTTCCGAAAGTCATAATTTCAAATTTGCTCTAAAAATACGAAAACAAGTCCGTATGAAAATTAGTTTATTTGTAAAATTGTATGGAGATCATTGGTCTCTGGTTTTCGAAAAATACGATTCTAATAAATTAAAAATTGATCAAATGAAAAAAATAATTTCTACTCCCAATGCACCAGCGGCGATAGGCCCATATACTCAGGCTATTGAGGTGAATAATACCCTTTATATTTCCGGACAAGTTCCGATCGATCCATCAACTGCAAAAGTTGTTGAAGGCGGAATAACAGAGCAAACCGAGCAGGTGATGAAAAATATTGGTGCGATCTTGAAAGAAGCCGGCTACGCATTTGCCGATGTTGTCAAGTCAACTTGTTTATTAAGCGACATGGCAAATTTTAAAGCCATGAACGATGTTTACGGGAAATACTATAGTGAGAATCCACCAGCCCGGGCTGCATTTGCAGTTAAAGAATTACCATTGGGTGTGCTGGTTGAGATTGAAACCATTGCTGTGAAGTAAGTTTAACTTTGTTAAGAATCAGTTCCCTTTCATTGCTTTCTGAATTCAATCCCGGCGTTTTCTTTGGCTGAGTTGTCACAAGTAGCCGAAAAGAGTTGTTTATATCGTAACGTTTTTGTTATTCCGCCTACTCATTTATTTAAATAAAATGTACTGACAAAAAAAGAGAAATGTTGTTGGTCTTGCTTGTTTGAAGTTGCAATTCGAACCATTTAACTACGAATTTATAATCCGTGTAATATTTTCAGTCAAAGGTTTGGGTTAACACGCCGATAGATTCCGGCCTTCGCCAGAATGATGATTGAAAATGGGATAGCAGAAGTCTGTTGAGTTTTGGATGACCGAGGACGCAAGGGTTGTAAGAATAGGGTTCGGTATTAACTCTTTTCGCTCAACTCCAGCCAGCGCATTTCTTTCTCGTCAAGTTCATCGGTTATTTCTGAGAAACGGTTTGATTTCTCGATTAAATCGTCGTTTGAGAGTTCACCGGAATTCATGGCTACTTCCAATTCAGCCTTTTCAGTTTCCAATTCTTTGATGGTTTGCTCCAATTGTTCAAACTCGCGCTTCTCGTTAAAACTCATCTTTTGAGAGGATTTTGCTTTTGGCTTTTCTTGAATTGGCTTTGGTTTCGATGCGGCTTCAGCTTTTTTACGCGATTCTTCCTCTGCTTCGAGCTGATTTCGGTAAATGGTGTAATTACCCGGGAAATCCCGAATTGCCCCTTCACCGTCGAATACGAAAAGGTGATCTACAATTTTATCCATGAAATAACGGTCGTGCGAAACAATAACCACACAACCACCAAAAGCGGCCAGATAATCTTCCAGCACATTCAGAGTCATAATATCTAAATCGTTGGTTGGCTCATCCAGAATCAGGAAGTTGGGGTTTCCCATCAAAATGGTACACAGGTAAAGCCGACGACGTTCGCCGCCACTCAGTTTCTCCACAAAATTATACTGTACCTCGGGCGGAAACAGGAAGCGCGTTAACAGTTGGCTGGCTGTCATTTTTTGGCCATCTTCAAACTCAACAACTTCGGCAATGTTTTTAATAACGTCGATGACTTTTTCATCCGCTTTAAAATCAATACCTTCCTGACGATAGTATCCAATTTTGATGGTTTGTCCCCAGTCAATGGAGCCGGAGTCAGGAGTTACGCCACCGGTGATCACATTAAGGAAAGTTGATTTTCCGGTTCCGTTTTTTCCAACGATTCCAACTTTCTCGAACCTCGAAAATTTATAGCTGAAATCGGTAATCAATTTTAAATCGCCATATCCTTTTGAAACGTTTTCCAGCTCAAGTATTTTATTTCCCAGGCGAGCTGACGCAACATTCAACTCCAGATTATCTTCCTGCCGGGTTTGACCGGCTTTTTCTTTTAAATCATGAAATGCGTCAACCCGGTATTTGGCTTTATGGCTGCGTGCTTTGGGCATTCTTCGCATCCATTCCTGCTCGGTGCGCAACAGGTTTTTCGCTTTTTCTGTCGATGCTTGTTGTTGCTCAATCCGCTCTTGTCGTTTTTCCAGGTAATAGCTGTAATTGCCTTGATAATCGTAAGTTTGGTTCTGGTCAATTTCAATGATCTCGTTACAAACCCGGTCGAGAAAATAACGGTCGTGAGTAACCATAAACAAGGTGCAATTGGTTTTCTCCAGATAGGCTTCCAGCCATTCAATCATATCTAAATCGAGGTGGTTGGTGGGCTCATCCAACAAGAGCAAGTCGGGTTCGTTTACCAATACATTGGCTAGTGCCAATCGCTTTCTCTGACCACCGGAAAGTTCCCTGATTGGCTGGTCGAAATCATTGATCTTCAGCTGGCTCAAAACCTGTTTAACACGAACATCGAAGTCCCAGGCATTCAGCTCTTCCATTTTTGTGGTCAGCTGTTCAATTTCCTTTTGATTGTTGTGCGTTACAGCCGCTTCAAATTGGGCAATTACATCCAGTGCCGGATTGTCTGACCGGAGGGCTTCCTGCAACACCGTTAGGTTTTCGTTCAAATTGGGGTCTTGTTTCAGGTAGCCAATTTTAATATCGTTGGTTACCGTAATCTGACCTTCATCAGGCGTATCCAATCCGGCTATGATCTCCATAAGCGTGGTTTTTCCGGCACCATTCTTTGCAATTAAGGCCACTTTCTGGTCTTTAAAAATGGTAAAAGAAATAGCCTCGAACAACATTTGTTCTCCGTAGCGTTTCGAAATAGCCTCAGCTTGTAAATAAGGGATCATATCTATTTGTTTTGCGCAAAAATAGAAATTAATATCGGCAATATGAGAGTATCGTTTTTTGATTCTATCAAATAAACCAGATGCCGGTCTGTTTGTTCCGACTGGAAATTCTATTTTTGTTTTCTACAATCCTAAATGAAGATAAGCATGCAAAAGAAAGAGCGTTACCAGCGAGTGATTGAATATTTTCAAAAAGCTATGCCGATTGCGGAAACCGAGTTGGAATATGGCAATCCCTATGAACTATTAGTTGCTGTTATTTTATCGGCTCAATGTACCGACAAGCGGGTCAACCAGATAACTCCCGAGTTGTTTAAGCGATTTCCTAAGCCCGAGCAACTGGCAGAAGTTGAACCTGCTGAAGTGTTTGATTATATTCGTTCATGTTCCTATCCGAACAACAAAGCCAAGCATTTGGTGGGCATGGCTAGAATGCTGGTTGGCGATTTTGAGGGGGTAGTGCCTGACGATGTAGTAGAACTACAAAAGCTCCCGGGGGTGGGACGAAAGACTGCCAACGTGATTGCGTCGGTTGTTTATGAAAAGCCGGCTTTTGCAGTCGATACACATGTTTTTCGCGTGGCCAACCGAATAGGGCTGACGACAAATTCGAAAACACCCTTGGCTACTGAGCAAGAATTGATGAAGTATTTTCCGGGTGAGATTGTTCCTTTAGCGCACCATTGGCTTATTTTGCACGGACGCTATACTTGCCTGGCACGAACTCCAAAGTGCAACAAGTGCGGGTTAACCGAAGTTTGCAAATACTTTGAAAAGCAGCAAAAAGTAGAACGTTCAAAATAGTATTTGACTGTGCTTATTCTTGCAAACAATTGGGTAATGCCTCATTACGAAAAATGAGGCATATTTACACGTACTTTAATTGTGATTTAACAGTTATTTTATAGAAGCTAAATTTATTTCTCAATTTCTTTTATTTTATACCAAACTTTGTACTTTTGCTGCTAATCTCTAACTTTAAAAAAAGAAGTGTTATGGCTTATGTAATTTCAGATGAGTGCATTGCATGCGGAACATGTATTGATGAATGTCCAGTTGACGCGATTGCTGAAGGTGATATTTATACAATTGACGCAGATCTTTGTACCGATTGTGGCTCTTGTGCCGAAGTTTGCCCGGTTGACGCGATTTCGATTGCCGAATAAACGGACAGCATAAAATTATTAGCCCGTCATTTTGTAAAATGACGGGCTTTTTTTGTTTTCACTTGGAAGGTTTGAATGATTTAATCAATCGAATAAACTCCATCAACAATCCCGTAGTCTAGCGACTCTTCAGCATTCATCCAATAATCACGATCAAAATCGGCCAAGACGTGGTCGAACGATCGGCCTGTATTTTTCGCTAAAATTTCGGCCGATAGGTTTTTTGTTTTAATAATTTGCTTGGCATGAATTTCCAAATCGCTGGCTTGTCCTCTCAGTGCGCCTATGCTGGGCTGGTGAATCATCACTTCTCCGTAAGGGTAAATAAATCGTTTGCCTTTTTCGCCTGCCGAAAGCAGGATTGATCCCATTGAAGCAGCCAATCCCATACACACCGTTGAAACCGGGGATGAAATTAAGTTCATGGTGTCCATAATTGAAAATCCTGAAGTAACCATGCCCCCCGGGCTATTGATAAAAAAGGTAATGGGTTTGCCGGCATCAACCGATTCGAGGTATAACAATTTGCTGACAATATCTTCAGCCGATTCGTCATCAACAGGTCCCCAAAGAAAAATCTGTCTTTTTTTCAGGAAGTTAGACTCTATTTGATGTTTTACCGATTGTTTCTTGTCTTTATCTTCAGACTCCTTCGCAGAGTAAATACGATCATTGTTCATAATATAATTCTTTTTTTTTGATTCATTAATGGGACTAAAATTAATCATTTTTCAGCGAAATTTGGTCTCTATGCTCTTCAATCCATTGCAAATGTATTTACAAGTTAATTACGAATGAGCTTTGACAGGCAAGTTACTCCTGTCGGTTTGTTCTCCATCTTTGTTTGTATTAACCGAACTTCATCTCTACTAAGCACGTAACTAATGGCAGCAAACACGATATCGTCGGAAGAAATAACATTTAGTTCTCTCAATAAAAGGATCAACTATTTCTGAAATACACGGTAGGAATTTATTTTTTCGAATTGTTTTCGATTGATTATCAGACAGGTATGCTGTCTTGCGTAAGTGTTGTAAGATTTGTTGTTGATATTCATATACTTAATTTTTGCCTTTTTCAAATACGTTTGCTTTGATTATTACCCACATTCAAATTAAATACTACCTTTGTGTCCTTTATTGACCTCCCTCGAAGTTTCTCGCCAATTTCCAGATGGGAACAAATTTTATTACATGCAATTTAAAGAATTAGAACTGATTGAGCCGATCTTAAAGGCTCTCAAAGATGAAAATTACGTTAACCCTACCACCATACAAGAAAAAGCGATCCCACTGATACTGAATAGACATGATGTATTGGGCAGTGCACAAACCGGAACCGGAAAAACAGCAGCATTTGCAATTCCCATTCTTCAGCATCTTTTTTTGGATAGAAGAGAAGGCAAGCGGCCACGCCAGTTAAGATCGTTGATTATTACGCCCACGCGCGAACTGGCCATACAGATTGGTGAAAGCTTTGCAACTTATGGAAAGTATACCGGACTGAAGAATACGGTTATTTTTGGTGGTGTTAAACAAGGAGCACAAACCAATGTTTTACGTCAAGGTGTCGATATTTTAGTAGCCACCCCCGGACGATTACTCGATTTAATGGATCAGCGGTTTATTTCGCTTGACCACATCGAATACTTTGTATTGGATGAAGCTGATCGCATGTTGGACATGGGGTTTGTACACGAAATCAAAAAAGTTATTGCCAAACTGCCATCCAAAAGGCAGTCGCTATTCTTTTCGGCCACTATGCCAGCGAATATTGTTGAGCTTTCAAATAAAATATTAAAGGATCCTAAAAAAGTGGAGGTAAGCCCGGTTTCATCTACTGCCGATACGATTCAGCAATATTTGTATTTTACGAATAAAGCCGACAAAAAAGACCTGATTATTCATATTTTGAAAGATCAGAATTTGGATCAAGTGCTACTGTTTTCGCGGACTAAGCATGGCGCAGATAAGATCGTGCGAAACCTCAAAAAGCAGAACATTGCTGCAGCTGCTATTCATGGAGATAAAGCGCAGAACCAAAGGCAAAAGGCGCTGGCCAAATTTAAGGATCGTGAAATAAGGGTGCTGGTAGCGACTGATATTGCTGCCCGTGGTATCGATATTGATAAATTGAAATACGTGATTAATTACGATATACCAAATGTGGCTGAAACCTACGTACACCGTATTGGACGGTCGGGCAGGGCAGGTGAAGAAGGTATTTCGATATCCATGTGCGAGCCGGAGGAAAATGAGTATATCCGCGACATTGAACGCCTAATTAATCAAAAAATTGAACGGGTACAGAATAATCCTTTTCCGCAAACAGAAAAGCCAATGACCGAAAAGGAAAAGAAAGCTTTTGAAAAGGAAAAACGCCAGCGCAAACAGGAGTACTTCGCCTCTCGAAACAAATCCCCGAAACGAAACGGTTCATCCCGCTCGTACCGAAGATAATCAGAAAAGAAGCCAACACATGGCTTCTTTTTTTTGTCTGTTTTATTTCAATATACTCTTCTCATAGCTCTCTCAATATGTTCGCAACTTTCGTTTGAAACCGGGTCACACATTTTAGTCTCAACATCATTCCTATTCTCCCGTATGAAAGTATCAGTAAGTATTGAGCGTTATTGCAATCTAAACCTAAGCTTCGTAAATTTGGTTTGATATCATTGTTGCAATTTTAATTGACAATCAAAATATGATAGATAATAAAGGAGAATATTTTATTAAAGACAATCATAAATTTCGGACTGATCAGGTTGAAGTTTTAGCGTCTGATGCGATACTAATTTATGAAGTATTGAGAATAATTGGTTCCGTCTGTTTGTTTGCTGAATCACATTATAACCGCTTGAAAAGATCAGCTCAATTAACCGGAGTTCAGTTGGATGTTACCTTTCATCAGTTTGAAGATAATATTGCGCAGTTGATTCAGGCGAACAGCATTCGTGAGGGAAATATAAAAGTATTGGTTCAGGTAGGTCGTGGTAACCAGGCTGCGTTTTATTATTTAATTCCTCATATCTATCCGACAACCGATGATTATAAAAATGGAGTTAAGGCAGGTTTGATGGAGCTTGAGCGTTCGATGCCGAAAGCTAAAATCGTTCAGCAAAAACTGCGGGAAGAAACTAACCGTTTTATTCAGCAAGAAATGATTTATGATGCAATCTTGGTCGATTCAGAAGGATATGTAACAGAAGGGAGTCGCACAAATATTTTTTTTGTGAAAGGAGATACGTTTTATACCGCGCCATCAGAACATATTCTTTCCGGAATCACTCGGCGGAAAATATTGGAGTGTCTGGCAGAACTTAAATACAACTATATTGAAAAGCCTGTTTTCTACTTATCTATTTCTGATTATGATGCCGCTTTCTTTACCGGCACTTCTCCCAGGGTTTTGCCCATTTATGGCATTGGTAGTCAAAGGTATAATGTCAATCATGAACCCATGAGGAAGCTTATTGAGGCATACAATAAGCTGGTTGAGTCTTATTTAGCAAAAGCACAGACCAAGAAAATGTAAAGGTTGTATGAAGAATTGACTGGCCTTAACTAAAAATGTGGTAAATCAATCTGCATGTTTTTTGATTATCCCTATATTTGCTAGCCTTTCGAAAAAATAGGCTAAAACGTTTGAATAGACCATTTAATTAATAACCTTTTTGAATTACACAATACTATGTCTGAATTTAAGTATCAAAAACCATTTCCTATCTTAAATGATACCACTCCTTATCGTTTGTTAACCAAAGAATACGTCTCAACAATAGAGTTTGATGGCCGTAAAATTTTAAAAGTTGACCCGAAAGGACTAGAAATTCTTGCTAAGGAAGCATTTGCTGACGTTTCTTTTTATTTGCGTCCAACACATCTGGAAAAATTAAAACATATTTTGAGTGACGAAGATGCTTCGGACAATGATCGTTTTGTAGCGCATACCATGTTAATGAATCAGGTGGTTTCATCAGAAGGTGAACTACCAACTTGCCAGGATACAGGAACAGCTATTGTTGTGGCTAAAAAAGGTGAAGATGTTTATACCGGTGCTACCGATGCTGAACACCTTTCAAAAGGTATTTATGATACTTACCTCAATCGCAATTTGCGTTATTCGCAAGTGGTTCCTTTTTCAATGTTTGAAGAAAAAAACACCGGAACCAACTTGCCGGCTCAAATCGATATTTATGCTGAAAAAGGAAATGCATACGAGTTCTTATTTGTAACTAAAGGCGGCGGATCGGGTAACAAAACGTTCCTTTATCAGCAAACCAAGTCGTTGTTGAACGAAGAAAACCTGACTAAGTTTGTGAAAGAGAAAATTAAAGATCTGGGAACTTCAGCATGCCCACCTTACCATTTGGCTTTGGTCATTGGAGGAACTTCGGCTGAGGCTACTTTGGCAACCGTAAAGAAAGCTTCGGCCGGATATTACGATCATTTGCCAACTGAAGGAAATGATGGCGGTCAGGCTTTCCGCGATCTGGAATGGGAAGAAAAAGTGCAAAAAATTTGCCAGGATAGTGAAATCGGAGCTCAATTTGGTGGAAAGTATTTTGTCCATGATGTGCGCGTAGTTCGCCTGCCGAGGCATGCAGCCTCTTGTCCTGTTGGCTTGGGAGTAAGTTGTAGCGCCGACCGTAACATAAAAGGGAAAATTACCGAAGAAGGTATTTTTGTGGAGCAGCTGGAGAAAGAACCGTCAAAATACTTGCCGGAACAAGCTCCGGAACTCGCTGCTGCTGTTGATATTGATCTGGATCGCCCAATGGAAGAAGTGTTGGCCGAGCTAAGCAAATACCCCATTAAAACCCGCCTAAACCTGAGAGGTACGTTGATCGTAGCTCGCGATATGGCACACGCCCGCTTAAAGCAAATGATTGACGAGGGCAAAGAAATGCCTGAGTATCTCAAAAAGCATCCTGTTTATTATGCAGGTCCTGCGAAGACTCCACAAGGCATGGCTTCCGGAAGTTTTGGACCAACTACAGCCGGGCGCATGGATCCGTATGTTGACCTGTTCCAAAGTCTGGGTGGCTCAATGGTTATGCTGGCAAAAGGAAACCGGTCGCAACAAGTTACTGATGCCTGTCAAAAATATGGTGGTTTTTATCTAGGTTCAATTGGTGGGCCAGCTGCAATTTTGGCAAAAAGTAGCATCAAGTCTGTTGAAGTAGTCGATTTTGAAGAATTAGGAATGGAAGCTATTCGTAAAATACGTGTAGAGAATTTTCCCGCATTCATCATCGTTGATGACAAAGGCAACGACTTTTTCAAGCAATTTTAATTTTGATCAAGTCTGACAAAAAATAATGATCAATTCACTTTAAGGCATCCCAAATTGCTGGAATGCCTTTTGTTTTATACTAATTTGCGCACTTTTGCCTTTACTTTTCAAAACTGAAATACCGGACTAATTGGCAATTGAACTAGTCGATTGAAGTCTGCTGGTACAATAGTTGCGCTACTTAGATCGGTTTTAACTAAAAAATTGAACAATGAATTTTAAAACAGGAAAATTTCTCATCATACTTCTTATTGCATTTGCAGGATGCGGCACTCCAAAGGTCACCACATCGTATCGAACAATAGCAGAACAAGCTGTTGCCGAAGGAAATTACGAGGCTGCAACCGAAAACTGGCGATTGTTTTTTGAAAAAGAACAAATGGAAGAAGATGAAATTAATCCGGCATATTATTCTGAAGCAGGGAAAATGGCTTTTCGTGCAAACCAAGCTGATTTAGCTATAAAATGGTTCGATCAGGCTGCCACCTTAAATTATAGCGATCCGGGTATGTATCTTGATATGGCTGAAATTTACAAGCAAAAAAACAATCTGACA
>NZ_JBSQYS010000071.1:0-10965 GCF_055140945.1 Sunxiuqinia sp. | reverse complement strand
AAAACTTAATAGGTAGAGCAGGTCGAAATACACTTTCAAAAAACTCTTTTGATTTTGGCTATGTAGTGATTGAACAGGAAAACAGAAATACTTTTCAGCGTAGATTAAATACACCTTCGACTTTGACAGAAACTTCTATGTTAGACGAAGTATTAAACAATGTAGAAGAAGACCAGAAAGATATTGTAGAGGCTATTCAGGAAGAAGCTTTTAATGATGAGCTACAACTTCCTCAAAACCAAGTTGAACGTCTGCAAGAAGCTGATACAGATTCAGATATTGCCTATATTTTAGAGAATTTTTTCGTTGACGGAAAGCCCATTACTGGAAAATACTATTACGAATTACCTAATGCGAAACGTAATAAGATTAAAAAGTCGTTTAAAACTATATACATTAGCCATTTAAGAAGAAATAGTCTCAAAGCTCCTGAGGCTGCGGTGTTAAGTGCGGCTATACCAATTTTATTGTGGCAAATTCAAGGGAAATCATTTTCAGAAATATTATCATTAAGACATGCTTTCTTATCGGAAAAAGATAAAAGAAGGCGCATTCTTGGACGTATGAAAAGAAATGAAATCTCCCCCGAGGAAGCTAAAGAAGAACTTGATGAAATATTAATTCGATATTCACCAATGGCAGAATCCTTACCTAATATTTCATTAAGGCATCACAGTATTTTTCCTGAGCACACGCCTGCATCCCAGTTAGAGTATGATATACTTGTTTATGATACTTATGATTATATTGATAAAGTTATATCACTATCTCTTCGAGACCCATTATCTGCAGCATTTGACCTTTACTATACTGAATATGCCGATGATAGAGCAATTGCATTAAGTAATTATATAAGGTTTGGAACAAATGATACAATTGAGATATGGTTGGTTAGATATGGATTTTCCTTTGATGATATTGATTGGATAAAAGAGATTGTTGTGGATGTTGATGAAAATGAGATAATTTTTAATAATAATATTATGGATTTAAGTGAAAAGAAATTTGAGATTATAGAAAGATTTGTGAACTAATAACTACCGCCAATCGAATAGCCCGCCCCGCTAGCAAACACTAGCAGGGAAAGGCTTTCACACCACCCAGCGTACGGTTCTCGTACTGGGCGGTTCGTTAAGTCATAGGAAACAAAACCGTGTTTGGTTTAAGCTGATTGTAGAGTTCCAGTAAAGGAATGTAACCCCGTTTTCTCAAACGTTCAACAGTAATGGTGGTACCAAGAATCGGGCTTTGAGCAATTGCCCATCCTCCCATCCGTGACCGGCTCCATGCGTAAGCTTGCCCCTGTTCGATGCCTAAACGAATCAGGTTTTTCCTTCTTCGCTCGGACTTTTTCCAGTGGTGCCAGATGCAATACCGAAGTCGGTTCCTGAGCCACCCGTCCAGTTCAACGAGTTTGTTCTGAATACTTGCCATTCATTGCTGAATGTTTGGGACGTCACAATGATGTGCTTGCTCATCCGACCTCATAGCCTCCTATCACCCGCTTCGCTCTTCTCTCATCAATGATCCACCGGATCATTGGTTTTCTCCGAAAACTGCATTCGTTCACTATTCGTCAGTACCGGAGTTTGTAGTCTCGCTTCCTTCACTGCTTGGGTCACCCCAAACCAGCTTGCGACTTACTAATGCTTCAAGACGTTACTCCTGCGCATAAGGGACTTACACCCATCGGCCGCCATAGGCTTGCCGACGGCGATGCCTATGGAATGAAAACTCAGATTCCACAGGGAAAACCCTCTGGAATGACTTGAATATTCCACAGGGTAAACCCTCTGGAATAATTTTCATGCATCACTTTATTGGTTAACACTAAAAATTTGTATTTTAAACATTTTTTCAGAGCTTTCAGTAAAGTGTGCACATGCTCATGCTGGGCACACACACATGGTATAGTGCATGCGGGTTTCAGAGGTTTTCGAGCGTTTGTGGCTCGTAAAAAAGGTCGGTGTAAACTGATAGGAAATTGCCTCGTAATCCCGCACGACACCATACCATCAACCGTTAGCTGCAAGGCTGAGAAAAACCAAACGAGACTAATTGAAAATGAAAGATACTACAATTGATATTGACGAACTATTTGAAGAATTTAATAAAATCGATGATTCAGATAATATTGCACTCATTGACTTTGTTGAAAAACATTTTGACTTTCTCATTAATTTCAAGACAGATGACATTTATATAATCGAAGATATAGCATCAATTTTCAATGACTATTATGGGACTCTGGGTATTTGTAACCGTTGGACACAAATTGTATTAAAAAGAAAACCAATAATTGACTTTATAAAACAATTAGAGGGAAAGTCCACAAAATTTGGACAGCATATTTATGATATTGAATATGTATTTGCCACGACACAAACTGACAGTGGGAAAAACCTGAAAGCAGCAATTCAATCATTGAAGACAATAAATGAAATGTTCCCTAAAGATGAAGACATCGTCTTAGAATTACGTAAGACTAAGTTTTTTCACCGACAAAAAACATATCAGAGAGTTTTTATACTCGGACTAATTGTCGTTTTCGGGACAATGATTCTGAGACTTGTATATGACAGTAAAGAATTAGAAATAATGTCTTTAGTAATATGGGCATTTTTCATTCTATTAATTTTAATTAAACAGATTGACAATTATAAATCAAAGAAAAGCCCAGCAGCTAATCGAATAGCCCGCCCCGCTAGCAAACACTAGCAGGGAGAGGCTTTCACACCATCAAGCGCAAGGGTCTCCCCCGCTGCCGTGCGATTGCACCGCGTGGTCTAATGCAGCTAGTTTTTAGATTTGAAATTTAGTCATGTAAGAATCTTAGTTCATGAGCCGTAATAATGAATTCCATTATTCTGGCGGTGTTTATTTTTAATGCCACACGATACAATCCTTCGGCAGCGAGGGGGATCGTTAGGCAAGTATTGAACGATAATAATATGATTAAACTCTATAAAAAAAGATAGTATGAAGATTAAAAGTTTTACAATGGTGGTCGTTTGTTCACTAATTCTTTTGGGCTGTAAAAAAGATGATTTTATTGAAAGTAATGAGCTTATGATATCTTTATCAGGAGATATAGGAGCAGGCAAGTATAACACATGGACACATTCGGCAGAATTGCCATACTTCGATATTTCTAGTTATTCGAATATCAAATCGGTTGTGATGGCTGTAAATAATATAAAGACAAGTGACGAAACTGGAAATGATGTGATTGGAGAAGCAAGCTTCGAACTATATGACATTACAAACGACAAACCAATTGAGAACAGTATTGTCATATCTGATGATATTGAAAACAACAGCTATAAGTCCTCAGCCAATATTATTAATGATATCCCGAGACAGAAAATTAAACTTGGAATTAGGGTATCAAGTGATGGTGATTTTTCAACATCTTGTAGTCATATTTATTTGATACTCTCAAGATAAAACACCCCCGCACCTCCGCGATTGCACCGCGTAGTCTAATGCAGCTAGTTTTTAGATTTGAAATTTAGTCATGTAAGAATCTTAGTTTATGAGCCGTAATAATGAATTCCATTATCCTGAGGGTGTTTATTTTATAAGTTTTGCCGATGTGGAATGGTTCGATGTATTTACTAGGATAGAATACAAAAAATATTGATTGACAGTTTACATTTTTGTAAAGAAGCAAAAGGATCAAAAACATGAAAATAAAAGGAATAGTTTTCGATTTTAATGGGACTCTTTTTTTTGACACCAGTTTACACAACCAAGCATGGGATATTTTTCTGGAAAAATATCATCTAACTCTCAGTGATGATGAAAAGAATGACAAGATTCATGGTAAAAATAATGCAGAGATTTGTACAAATATTTTTTCAAAGAAGTTAAGTGAAAAGGAAATTGCAGATTTAAGTCTAGAAAAGGAAAACATATATCAATCACTTTGTTTGAAACAAAAAATGGAGTTGGCACCTGGCGCTAAAGACTTTTTAGAATATCTTCTTTCAAAAAAAATTCCCTTTACAATAGCCACTGCTTCCGATTTATATAATGTAGAATTTTACTTTAAACATTTGAATCTAGACAAATACTTTGATTTATCCAGAATTGTCTATAATAATGGGACTATAAAAAGCAAACCAGATCCTGAGATTTTTTTAAAAGCCATGGATATATTAAAAGTTACAGCTAATCAAACATTGATTTTTGAAGACTCTGCATCTGGAATAAAGGCAGCAGAGAATTCACACGCAGCAAAAGTCATTATTGTTAAATCAATGAATGCAGACTATGGTAAATGGAATCATGAAGCGATAAGTTCATTCTCTGAAGTTGACAGATCAATATTTTGACTAGAAGTAGATAGGATACAATTGTAAATTAATAATGGGAGAATCTTAGTTCATGAGCCGTAACTACAAATTCCATAATCCTGGCGGTGTTTATTTCTAATGCCACACGATGCAATCGTGCGGCGGCGAGGGTGCTTCGCTGTTGTCTTCGTTTTATTATTCCAGCACCCACTTAATTGCAGCTTCCATAGTCGTGAATGGTGCTGACTGATATCCTTCATCTTCTTCTTTAACTAAAACAGGAATAACGATATCTTTCGATTTTTCCGTAAGAATAGCAATTTTGCAGTCTTGGAAAAAATGCAGGTTCTCTTTATAAAATTTAGGTATCTGTTCATAATCAAAAAGACTGATGTTAAAAGTAGCTTTCCGATAATCAAGAATGAATCCTCGATTATTGTCAGGAATTAAGTTGTTAGCAAAAGCAAACTCCCATGAACTGATTATATCGGCAATCGTAATTTCCCCGTAATAATATTTAACGACTATCCGAAGATCGACTATAAAGTCATATTTAAAATTCGATATTTCCTTTTTTGTATCCTTCATACAATATCGTTCCAAAATTCTCCAATCATCATTTCTTACGAAAGAAATAGGTTTAAGTTATTTAACATCCGAAAACGGCGTTACAACAAACACGAAGTACGGTATATATTATTCAGCACTTGATGTATTTTATGGGTGTAACTTCCAAGCTCTCAATTAATCCCTGTTCGATTCCGCTGAAACAAGGATAGCGCGAACTTAGATGTAGGTCGCTGGCGATTTCAGCGACTTTCCATGTACCACTTCCAGTTCATTACTCAGGGTTTCCAGCTCCTTTTCATTTTCGCACCAGATCACGTTCTTCCGAATCCGGCTCAGGCTTTGCTGCGTCACGCCAATGTAGGAAGCGATATCTTCCAACTTGACATCCAGCACAACACCCGGAAATTCCCTCAGGAAGTGTTTATAGCGTTGTTGCGCATCAGTCGTCCGCAATAACGCTTGCCGGTAGTGTGTCATACCTAAATAGTTGACAACCCCTACTGCACAAAACTTTGAGAGATCGAGGTTGGAGAAAAGCATCTCGACAAAAGGTTTGCGGGGAAGTTCAATAAATTCGCACTCCGTCACAGTTTCGAGCGTAATGCGTGAGCGGGTATTGTTGAGTAACGAGACGGTTTCGGATAGGATAATCGGCGCCATCCGGAAATCATACACAAATGATTTATCGTTGAAATGATCTTCACATTTCACAATTCCTTTGCCCAGGAAACGCACCGAGCTTTCCACTTCCATGTAATCCAACAGGCGAACACCTTTTCCAACACGCCAAAAATTCATGATTTCGCACATTTTCTCCCACGAAGAATCGGAAATCGGGCTCGTTGAATCAATAAACTCACGAAGCTGGTCGCAATAGCGAGAAGAGTCGGCTCTCTCCAGAGGTTGCATTATCGACATTGGTTCTATCTTTTACTTAAAACAGGAGTTTTCATCATCAATCGTTTCATACGGCACTCAATTTAAACTCCACATACACGTTATCATCATTTCTTCCAATTTCCGATTTACAAATCGCGCTGCAAGTATAATCATTTTTTACCCTATGGTAAAGGTGGGCAACTTTTCTTCGCCTATTTTTGCGTCTTTAATCAAATTTATCTTTATATGAAACAAGTTGGAATTGCTTTGACGATGGGATTCGTTCTTTTACTGTTCAGCTGTAAAAAAACGGAGTATATTGAATCAAATCCCCAAATGATTATTAGTGTGGTAAGCCGCTACATGGTTCCGATAGAAGGAGCAACCGTTACCCTCTATAACACGGAGGATGAATTACACTTTAAAGAGAATGCGCTCGACACCCTTCAAACAGACGTGAGCGGACAAGTCTTATTTGAAGATCTACGGGAACAACGGTACTATTTTTATGTAGAAAAGGATGGGTTGGACAATACGGGAGATATCGCTGCAACCTGGGAACCCCTGCAGATTGGTCAACGATCGGAACTGGTCGTAAAGATTGCCACCCCTATTGACTTTTAACCAAACCTCTAAAACATGCTTATCATGAAAAAACAAAATACCTACTTACGTTTATTTATTCTTGCGTTAATGGTCGCTTCCGTGTTTAGCTCGTGCGAAAAAGAGTACATCACCGAAGAGCCTGAGATTTTTTACGACAAAGGAGAGCGCCTGGTTTTAAATGACAACCTGGTCATTTTAGAAAATAGCCAGATGTCGCATGGCGGAGGCCAGGAAGGTATCCTGTTCGACGAATCTTCTGGCATTGTACGGTTCGACGAATCCTGTGAACTGGGGGTCGTTTTTGAATTAGATACCAATACCGTACTGAATATTGACATGGGCAATGATGTTATAGTACGTAAAGTAACCACCGTTGAAACAACCGGTGGAGAATATGTATTGCAAACCACCCAGGGTAGCATCAACGATATTTTCGACAAAGCGAAGATTGGCTTTGACTTTAGTCCTGAGTTCAGTAACCAGCAGTTAAAAACAAAAAGTATCTCAAGCCTGAAGGGAGAGGCGCTGAGTAAAGCATTAACCGATGAAAATGGACGCATTCACCCTACCCGGATCCGTCTGATAGATGGCGACAAAGAGGTTACCATTTTTTCGGTGAATGATAATATTCCCCTAAAAAGCGCAAACGCAGCCGCCCGTCAAGATGGCAAGGTGGGATTTGAACACCAATTCAACACGCAACTTTACATTCCCAAGCTACCGATTACCGTTGGTATAGAAGATTTTGGTTTCTCAATCTGGACTGATCTAAAAGCGGATTATCACATTTCGAAGCATTATTACAAGAAACACACCTGGCTGGGTACGGTAAAGGTACACGACGGAGAAACAGGCAAATTCACCGTGACCGCAGAAAACACAGACATTTCCGGCTGGATTGATATGGGAGTGGAAGCCAGAGGCGACGAACCGTTAGTGAATGAAGACGTTCCGCTGTTTGATCCGAAAGAAATCATGTTTGATATTCAGGCTGGCCCTGTTCCAATAATCATTGGAATTGAAATAGAGCTGCTACTCAATCTGGATTTCAAATTGGGGGGAGAATTGAAACTCGTATCCGGAATAGAGTTCGACTATACCATTCCAAAGGCTCAGTTTGGCGCATGGCAAAACATCGCGGCTAGTAGTCATTCAACAGGTACACATCATGATGTACAGCTGGGGAAAAACGTTAAAATCAAACCACGCCCGCTACGCATAGAGGCTATAGCCAAACTGACACAGGACTATTCGCTTCGCCCAAGCTTTGGTTTTAGCATTTATCGGACTGCCGGCCCTGAAATTACCTTTCCACTTCATGCTGAATATGTTGTTGAAATGGGCGCCGGAGAAAGCATCAACCTGGCAGACACTACTGAAGCTCCCAAAGCCTATGTCGGCTGGGGAGCCAACCTATCAGCCCATGCGGGAGCCAAATGCGGTATTTGGCTGGATTTCCTTGGGATTGCTGATAAACATCTGGACATCCCGGAAATACCTGTGACTCCATCCATTCCACTGTGGCATACCCCCGGACACATGTATCGAATCGATAACGATGATTTTTCAAAAACAGTCGTTGGCCAACCGGAAGAAGTTGAAGTTTGGGTCAGTGATTTTGTCGAATTACCAGCCCCATTAATGTTCGTGATATGGGAAGGCGGCGCTGGTGGATCATGGAAGTATCCGGTGACCATTTCCGGAGTGCTAGGGGAAACAAAAAATACCTGGACACCCACTGTTGCTGGAGACCATGCGCCTTATTGCAGCGTGAAGAATGGCTCATTGGTTGAAAAAGGCAAAGTTGTATTCAATACAACAACCGTTAACAGCTCCAATTAACAGCCCATAATTGCAACAAAATAAAGAAGTCCTCCGGTGCAGAACCGGAGGACTTCTTTTTTATTTTTCAATTTTTTGGGGCTATTCAACTGCCAACAACTTATCGGCCATCGCATTCGCCAGGTCAATACATTTTTGGTGTTTATCTTCTTTCAGGGTTCCTTTTTCTTCAATCGGCTCGTAAACCAATTCCCATTTCGAAGCTTCGGCAAACTTCATCAGGTTTTTTACGCCTCCCCCATTCCAGGCAAAATTCCCGAATACACCCAGGTAGTGATCTTTCACGCCCATGTGCTCAACGGTTGTCAAGAGGTTTTCAACATTCGGGAACATGGCATTATTGTATGCACAGCTACCAACAATAAATCCTTTGTAACGAAAAATATCATTGATGATATATGATTTATGCGTTTTTGAAGAATCATAAACGCGAATATCTTTGATGCCTCGCTCCGACAACTGACGAGCAATCACTTCAGCCATTTTTTGGGTATTTCCATACATCGAACCATAAACCACAACACAGCCCGGATCGGTGGTGTAAGTACTCCATTTATTATAGCGACTCAACACCCACTCCAAATCTGTTCGCCAGATTGGTCCGTGTGTGGCAGCGATCATTTTAATATCGAGCGGTGCTAATTTTTTTATGGCACGTTGTGTATGCGGACAATATTTACCAACAATATTGGTAAAATAGCGCATGATGTCATTTTCGTAAAAATCAAGGTTAATTTCATCGTCAAAAACACCACCATCTAAGGTACCGAAGCTACCAAAGGCATCACCCGAGAATAAAATTTTGTTCGTTTCCTCAAAGCTAACCATCGTTTCGGGCCAGTGAACCATTGGTACCGTTTGAAATTGTATTTTGTTTTTCCCAAGCTCCAGAACCGAATTGTCGTGCACTTCAAGCGTGTTGGTTGGTTTCATGTAAAATGACTCGACAAAGCCAAAGGTCTTTTTATTTCCCACTAAAGTGATGTCCGGATATTTCATCACAATAGCACGCAAAGCTCCCGAATGATCGGGCTCCATGTGGTTGATGATTAAATAATCGACCGGTCGGTCACCAAGAATAGCGTCAATATCTTCTAAATAATCATCAATAAAAGCACGCTCAACGGTATCAACCAAAGCAACTTTTTCGTCGTCAATTAAGTATGAATTATAAGAAACGCCATTGGGGATTGGCCAAATATTTTCGAATAGCTGGGTTCTCCGATCATTATAACCCAAATAGTAAATATTTTCAGCAAGTTTAACCTGATGCATAACTTTCGATTTTTGTGTATTTTTTTTCAGAACACGAAAATAGCCAATTTCGCTTAGATCGATGCTAGGGTGCATTTCATTTCACTAAAAAATTAAGGTAAAGCTTACACACCCTTAAAATCGTAGAAAAGTTTATTTTTGTAGTTCAAAATTAACAACAAATGAATTTAATGTCGACTAATCGATTACATCTCTTCCCAAAACTCAATAAATGGGTGATCATTTTTTTTGCACTGGCATTTATCGTTGCCGGGCTTCGGGGCTACCAGCTTTTTCAATATGTATTTGCCGAGAACGTGAAGCATTCCGGCAGTATTACAATTCCGTTAGAAGCCAGCTACCAGGATGTGTTGGACTCGCTGGAGTCGAACGAAATCCTGATTAATGAAAAGGCTTTTAAATGGGTGGCAAAAAAGAAGAAATATCCCACAACGATAAAAGCCGGGAAATATGTTTTTAGCAAAGGAATGAATACCAACCAGATTGTAAATATGTTGCGTGCAGGAGATCAAAAACCGGTATCGGTTATTTTTAATAACCTTCGCTTTATGGATGAGCTGGCCGGGTCGGTTTCGCACGATATTGAGCCCGACTCGCTGGAATTACTCTCCTACTTAACAGACAGTGCAGTTATTCAACAATATGGCTTTAATCAATTTTCGTTTCACGCCATGTTTATTCCAAATACCTACGAGTTTTACTGGACCACCACTCCCTGGCAGTTTGTCGAGCGCATGCACTCCGAATATGAACGTTTTTGGAACACTGACCGTCTGGCTAAAGCAAAGTCGCTTGGTTTAAGTCCGGTAGAAGTTTCAACAATCGCGTCTATTGTTCAGGAAGAAACGGTAAAAGCTGATGAAAAGCCCCGGGTAGCCGGCTTATATTTAAACCGAATAAAAAGGGGTATGTTGCTGCAGGCCGACCCAACAATTAAGTTCGCCTTGGGAGATTTCGGTATTAAACGGGTCTTAACCAAATACCTCTCGATCGATTCGCCTTATAACACATACACACACGCAGGCTTGCCTCCGGGCCCCATCAATTTTCCGGAGATATCCAGTATTGAAGCTGTTTTAAACGCTGAAGATCACAGCTATTTATACATGTGTGCCAGTGACGAGTTTAATGGCTACCACAATTTTGCGAAAACACTGCGTCAACATAATCAAAATGCAGCACGCTATCAGGCAGCTTTAAATGCGAGAAAAATTTGGGAATAGTTCCTCTTTTCGGTTAACTTATTTTTAGCGTTTTTTAAAGCTCTTTTTGTTTTATTATAGTCAATTAATGAATCTTAACAAGGCAATCATCTAGCTTTGAAACTAAAAGCTAATGCGCCTGACCTTGTCCATTTCACTACTCTTTTCAGTAATAATATCCTTTGCTCAGGAAGATGGCTATTTCGGTTCGTCTTGTGCCACCGATTTCGGAGTGGTTTGTGCCAGTGATTTCGGTTCAAACTGTGCCATTATCCCATAGAACGGGATAAGGT
>NZ_JBSQYS010000070.1:0-11086 GCF_055140945.1 Sunxiuqinia sp. | reverse complement strand
TTCCAATCATTACCTACTGGAATAGCAAATCAGCTGACCTTAGATCGTGACCCACACGGAAACGTTCAGGTTTCGTTGATTGAGACTGAAAAATTATTGGGTGAAATGGTTAAAACAAAATTAGATACCATGAAATCCAGCGGAGAATTTAAAGGAAAATTTGGTACACAATACCACTTCTTTGGATATGAAGGACGTTGTGCTGCTCCATCAAACTTCGATGCTGATTATTGCTACTCGTTGGGGTACACTGCTTCAGTATTGATTGGTTCAGGAAAAACCGGTTATATGGCGAGCGTAAGAAATACAACTGCTCCTGCTGATGAATGGATCGCTGGCGGAGTTCCGGTAACTCAAATGATGAACATGGAAAAACGCCACGGTCATATGAAACCGGTAATTCAAAAAGCATTGGTAGAATTGGATGGGGCTCCTTACAAGTATCTTGTAGAAAATCGTGAAAGGTGGGCGATCGAAACCAGCTATTTGTATCCGGGACCGATTCAGTATTGGGGACCAACTGAAGTTTGTGATTTGACAACTGTTACGTTGCAACTTGAGCAAAAAGGAAAATAGTTCTTAATTGAATCAGATAAGTTAAGCCTCTGTGATTAATTCGCAGAGGTTTTTTTGTTAAATTCGTGTTTGTTTGGGACTGAATTTATCCTTGAAAATTATCGTCTATGAAAAAGATACTCAATGTTCATCGGAATAACGACCCTGAAAAATACCAATGTATTGGCTGCTCGCCACATAACCCAATTGGGATTAAATTAGAATTTTGGGATGATGGCGAAAACGTTATTGCGAACTGGAGTCCGCGTCCTGAATTTATGGGCTGGGAGAATGTATTACACGGTGGAATTCAGGCTACTGTGCTTGATGAAATTTCAGCTTGGGTTGTTTATACAAAGTGTAAAACGGCAGGAGTTACCGCTGAGATGCAGGTAAAGTACAAAAAGTCGGTTTATACCAATCAAGGCGAATTAACAATAAAAGGAAAGTTAGTTGAGATGAATAAGAGATTAGCAATTATACATGCTGAAATACTGGATCAGAATAGCCAGCTTTGTGCTGAAGCCGATGTTAAGTATTTCATTTTTTCGGAAGAAATTGCCCGCGAAAAATTTCACTATCCCGGAATCGAAGCTTTCTACGAATAATCGTTTTGATTAATTATGCTTCAGCTGGAATATTGAGATTGTTTTTCATCGGTCCCCAAGGCGCTGTAATTTCTGTTGATCCATAGTTGTTGATACTATCTTCTTTGTTTTGTTTGATTGTGGGAAGCTGCTCTTCACTGTGCTTAATCTCGGGAGTTGGTGTTATTTCAGCAGGAACTGTAATCGAAACGCTATCCGGAACAAGCGGTTGATTAATTTTCACCTCATGGGTTAGTTTTAAGCCTAGTAAATAAAAGACTGATGATGCGAGAATAATTAATTTCATGTGTTTCTATTTTTCAATTTAAGTTCGTGCTATTTCGATACTTAATATTGTCAAAATTACCTTTTTTTACTTCATGTATCCGAAATTTATCGATGAACGACCGATATTTTTCTTTAAAAAATGTTAATAGAGCTTTTAATCGTCTATTTCAATTTAAGAAATAGGTTGATAAAGTCTTCGATTAATTACACGTTGAGGTGGTAATAATCAAGTCTTTTTAGGCAAGTAACTGATTTTCATCGGGCGAATTGAGGTCGTGCTCAGGATAAACAATTCCGCAGTCGGCTCTCACACGATCTAAAATTTCAATTAAATCAAGCGATTTTTGGAGCGACATTAAATTGCTTTCGGTTTTAGGTCCGTGACCTTAGATGGTTTTGATTGGAGAAAGATATAAAATATTGAATGAATAATTTTCCATCGAATGCCTTGTATTCATACAAAGAATAATTCATGGTGCAAGTTTTTTCATTAACTTGTGTCAAGTAGGTAGTTTAAAATTGCCGATGGACGAAGAACAGTTAATTCAAACAATACAGACGGGCGATGAGAGAGCTTTTAAACAACTGGTAGAAAAGTACCAATTGTTGGTCGTGAACACTTGCAAAAGCTTTGTACACAATATGCACGATGCCGAAGATATTAGTCAGGACGTGTTTATTGAGGTATTTAATTCTGCGCACAAATTTCGAGGAGAGTCGAAGCTATCAACCTGGATTTACCGAATTACTGTTAATAAGTCATTGAACTTTATCCGCGATCATAAAAAGCAATCACTCTTTCAATCTATTGGAAATACCTTGTTTGGAACGAGTCGATCGTTGGATTTGAGATCAAACAGCTATGCAGACCGGCCAGATTTGCAGGCTGAAAACAACGAGCGAAAAGCGAATTTATATCAAGCGATTGATGCACTTCCAGAGCGGCAGCGGATTGCCTTTAACTTAAATAAGTTTGAAGATTTGTCGTATCGAGAAATAGCCGAGGTAATGCAATTGTCGGTATCTTCGGTGGAGTCACTAATGCATCGAGCAAAACTGAATTTACAAAAATCGTTGTATGCGTGTTATAAAAATGAAATATGAGAGCAAGCTTCATAGCTTGTTTGGTGTCAAACTAAAAAATGGGCAGATATGGAGCAGAAGCATGTCAAGGAAAAACTAATTTTTTTTCGGGATCAGTCGTTGCTGGAAAATGAAATGAGAATCATTCAGGAGCATCTTGTTCACTGTAAAGAGTGTAGCTTGTATCTTGATCGATTGAATGAAGATTTTGCTACTATTCAGTCTGAAAAGCTTGTTTCAGCCGATCCCTTCTATTATACCAGATTAAAAGCGAAAATGGAGCAGCATGAACAGTTGGGAGTCTCATCCAGATCATGGGCACAAGTTGTTGTATTTTCTGTGCTATTAATCTTTGCAATAAGTGGTGGGATCATGCTTGGCAAGAATTTCTCAACTTTAGATTATCAGAATGAAAAGGTAACTTCGGAATTGTTACTTTTTGATGGCGTGAAGCAGGAACCGATTGAACAATTTTTATTGTCAAAAGAATGATGATTGCAAAAACAAAAATATTAGCCTGGCTGGTGGTGATTCTGTTAGCTACCAATGTCTCAACAATCTTGTCGTTTGCTTACCACAGATATACTGAGCTTAAACAAGAGCCGAATGAAGAAATGACGCAAATGCCCGGAGAACAACGTACGCGCTTTTTTAAAGAACAACTCGGATTGACCCCTAATCAGGTTGATCTTTTCAGAGAGGTTAACCGAAGCTTTAATCAGCAAGCCCGAGGGATTACTCAGGAACTGGAATTCCTCAGAGCAAGCCTTGTTGACGAAATGATACGTGAAACTCCTGATCACAGTCGTTTAAAGGAATTGTCTGTGCAAATTGGGGCGAAGCACGCCCAGTTAAAAACAGTAACCTACACGTTTTACCTTAGTTTAAAAAAGCTTTGTAATGACGAGCAAAAAGAACAGTTGGCTCGTATTTTTAAATCGCTGGTGTCGGCAGATCAAAATATTCAACTCCCTCAAGGAAAGCGAGGAAAACATAAAAGACAATAGGAATTGCTTGGGTTTTCCATTAAGCGGCTTCACAGTTTTTGTGAAGCTTTTTTTTTTGAAAATAAATGAAATGAAGCGCAAGTATTTTCAGAGAGGTGTGTCTTATTAATAAATATTCAATTAAACATTTGCTTGTAAAATTTTTCAGGAAAAGCCTGTGGAAATAATTAATAATTTTAAAAATTGAAGAGATGAAAATTAAAGTAATGATTTTAAGTGTGCTGTTTGTACTCGCACTTTCAGGAGTTGGAATTAGTCAACCTAAGTCGTCGGGATCGCTCCCATGTATCAATGAAATTTCTAATTTGAGCGACAAGCAGAAAAGCCAGATTGCGGAATTGGGAAAAACTCACCAGACGGAGATGAATACCTTTCGAGCAGAACGCAGAGCAACAACTGACTCGGATAAAAAAGATCAGGTTTACAATAAAATGCAACAAGCAAAGAGCAATCATCGTAGTCAGGTTTTACAAATTCTGAATGATGACCAAAAGAAAGAATACCAAGCGATTCAGAAATCGGGCAGAGGGCAATTTAGAAATAACTCGGGAACACGATGTGGCGTCCCCAATGGCAAAGGCTTAGGTCAGGGACGTGGGAGAAAAGGGTCGGGGAACTGCAATGGCAATTTTCTTGGCAACAGAGGACAGGGACGAAATAGAGTGAATAATAATAGATAAAATAGGGGAGATTATAATGAAAAAATTAGCTCATATCTTTTTATTAGTTGGTATTGTATTTACAGCTTGCGAACAGCACGAAATGAGCGGAGCTGAATTGTCAGAGCTTTCTTTACTTTCAGTAGGGCTTGATGGGAACACTGATTTATTAATTCATAATTTGAAGACAGCTTTGGTTGTTGAACCAACTGAATTAACTGATGCTGAAATCGAAGGCCTCAAATGGATGCGGGAAGAAGAAAAGCTCGCTGGTGATCTTTATGCATTATTCAATGCTGAGTATGCTATACGGATTTTTGCTAATATTTCGCGCAGTGAAAATACCCATACTAATGCGGTGCTTTATTTGCTTGAACAATTCGAAATTGAAGACCCGGCAGTTGATGCTTCGGGGGTATTTGCGAATGAAACCTTGCAAGGGATATATAGTGACCTGAAAGCGGCAGGCGAAGTTTCGCTGTCGGAAGCACTTAAGGTTGGAGCGTACGTTGAGGAGCTGGATATTTTGGACTTAGAACAGCGTTTGGAAGATACTTCTAACGAAGATATTGAGCTAGTGTACGAAAACTTACTACGTGGTTCGCGCAATCATCTGCGTGCATTTACTCGTGTGTTGGCTCAAAACGGGTTTGATTATGAGCCAACATTATTAAGTGACGAATATTATACGGAAACGCTAGCTGCAGAAATGGAGCGAGGTCATGGACCTGGAAGCTGCGCGCTCGGTTACGGCTACGCCAATCGTAAAAATGGCAATGGTGGTTTGAGTGGTGGATCCAGCTCATCTGTTTGTGATAGTATTCCTGCTTTAGATGGGACGGGGCAACAGAATCGCTATGGGAATGGAAAAAGAGGGAACTAGTAAATTTTGATGAAAAGTCAAAGGGGAAACAATTGAATATTGTTTCCCCTTTTTAATTTACTTTTATTCTATGAGTCTTTTCAGCTCCAGGCTGAAGTAATAAAGTTCCTTTTTATAGAATTGAAAGTAGCTGGTGAGCACATCAATTTTTTCAAGGATAAAATCATTCAATTCTTCATCGTTAGAGATCGCTGACAGTCTATCCAGAAATTCCCATCGATGATTCTCAAACCAACTTTCGTTTCGTAATTTTCGTCTGCCACCATAATTACTGTAATAATAGACATACACATCCGTGGCGTGTTCTTTTGTCGGTTCCTCCAATAGCCGCTTTAAACCACCGCTTAACGATCTCATTAAAAGCCAATAACGATTAAATTCTTCGCTATATTCGCAGAGGTATTTCAGATTTTTAACCTTAATATAGAATTCGTGGACTTCGTGCTTAATTAAGTTGGTTTCAAGCTCATCAATTATTTCAGGTGTATGGGTAATAAATTCTTTAACAAATTCATTTTTACTTTGCGGGTACGATGTATCATTACTTACCCGGTATTCATTGTTAAAATATTTATAAAACCTCTGAGCTGGAGTCATATTTTCTTGTATTGAGTAGCTAATTTCAGACATTTTAAACTAATTGTCAATGGGTTATCGGGACGAGTTATTAAACTCGCACTTTTGGTTATCAAGACAGGTTGTACACTGACCGAAATCGATAACTAGTTAACGAGAAAAGGAGTGTTTTATTTCCTAACAACGACAGTGAAGATTTAACTTGCTTAAATACAAATGATTGAAAAAGTCAGCACATCATGAGAGGTTCTTGAGATTCAGCTTGCTGGTTGACCATCTGATTATTAATCGTTTGGAATAAAAAAAGGCAGAGAACTAATAATCTCTGCCTTTCAATATTTAAAAGTAGTCTACTTTCTTTCTTTCTTTATTGTAGAGGGAAAATTTTCTTTTCCCGGATGTATTCGATCACTTTTTCAGGGTTATTCCCATTTTGAGTAGGATCAAGATTTAGTGCTGCATTTACAGGAGCTTCAAAAGGAATGTCAACTCCTGGAACATACTGAATTGTTTCATCTTCATATAAATCAGGCTTATTCTTTCTACAAAACTCAAGCGACGCATCCATATAAAATAGGTGGAATTGATTTTCACCTATTATTTCAGCTACTTGTGTTCGTATCGATTCGTCGGGAGAAATGAACGAGCATATCGTGATAACACCCTGGTCGTTTAATAACCGACAAACCTCTGCTACCCGACGCAAGTGTTCAGCCCGGTCGGTTGGTGAGTAATCCAGTTCTTTAGACAGGCCGGAGCGAACCGAACTTCCATCAAGCAATACCACTGTTGCACCCATGTCAAATAGTTGCTTTTCAAGGCTGAAAGCAAATTCGTTTTTGCCCGATCCATGTAGGCCGGTTACCCAGAGCGTAGCTCCTTTTTGGTTGTATCGTTTCTGATATTCTTTTTGTGCAATTAATCCTTCTCCTTTTCGGATTTGATCGCGGTGTTTGTCACTAATTTTCGAGGGTAAATCATCCGGGCTTAATTTGTCGATTATCATTCCAACCGCAACCGTATTGTTGGTTACCGGGTGAATTAAAACAAATGCTCCGGTATTTTTATTTTTTTTATAGGGGTCGAAAAATAGCGGTTTGTTAGTTGTTAAAACTGCCCGTCCGATCTCATTCAGCTCCAAGTGATCAATTTCTGATTTTTGAAGGTTGTTGACATCAACTTTATATTTGACCTGATCGATACGCGCTTTTGTATTGTTGTTGGCATGTTTAATGAAAAACTGGGTGGTCGGATCCATTGGCTTTTCATCCATCCAAACCAGCATCGTTTCAAAATGGCGCTCAATTCGCGGTAAATTATCAGGATGCACCAACATATCTCCCCGCGAGATGTCAATTTCATCTTCGAGCGTAACCGTAACAGCTTGTGGCGGAAATGCTTCCTCCAACTCTCCATCATAAGTAATGATGCTTTTTACCTTTGACTTTTTACGTGAAGGAAGCACCATCACTTCTTCACCTTTGCGAATTACTCCTGATGAAATTCTCGTCGAAAATCCACGGAAATCGCGGTCGGGACGCAGTACATATTGTACAGGATAACGCAGGTCGTCAAAATTACGATCGGAACTGATGTGTACCGATTCTAAAAAGTCGAGCATTGACTTTCCTTTGTACCATTCCATTTTGTCGGTTTTGTCGACAACGTTATCTCCTTTTAAAGCTGAAATTGGAATGTAGTTAATATCCGGAATGTCCAACTGTGTCACAAAATCTTTATAATCTGAGCAAATATCATCAAATATCTTTTGATCAAAATCAACCAGGTCCATTTTATTGACAGCCAATACAACGTGCTTAATTCCCAGTAATGAAACTAAAAAAGTATGGCGACGTGTTTGAGTAATTACTCCTTTTGTTGCATCGATTAAAATGATTGCCAGGTTTGCAGTTGATGCACCGGTTACCATGTTGCGCGTATACTGCTCGTGCCCCGGGGTATCGGCAATAATAAATTTTCGCCTGTTGGTTGAAAAGTAGCGATAAGCAACGTCGATAGTAATTCCCTGTTCACGTTCGGCTTTTAGCCCGTCAAGTAGCAAGGCGTAGTCGATATCCTCACCGGCATGTCCAACACGTTTACTGTCGCGCTGCAATGCAGCAAGCTGGTCTTCGTAAAGTCGTTTGCTGTCAAAAAGAAGTCGCCCGATTAAAGTCGATTTTCCATCATCTACTGATCCGGCTGTTAGCAAGCGGAGTAAATCTTTTTTTTCGTCCTGATCAAGAAATGCCTTTATATCCATGTGTTGTGTAATCTTCAATTAATAATTCAAAGTCGAATGTTGATAGTGGTGGTTTAGAAATAGCCTTCGCGTTTTTTCTGTTCCATACTTCCTTCCTGGTCAAAATCAATAACTCGGGTTGTCCGTTCCGAAACAGTTACAGTCATCATTTCTTCAACAATTTTTTCAATGTTGTCCGCTTCTGAAGCAACAGCACCGGTAAGTGGGTAACACCCCAGCGTACGGAAACGTACTTCTTTCATTTCTGCCTTGTCAGCTAATTCCTTTGGCATGCGTTCATCATCAACCATGATCAGGTTGCCGTCCACTTCTACGATTGGGCGTTTTTTGGAATAATAAAGCGGAACGATTGGAATGTTTTCCAGTCGGATGTATTGCCATACGTCCAATTCGGTCCAGTTTGAAATGGGAAAAACCCTGATTGACTCGCCTTTGTGTACTTTGGCATTATAGATGTTCCAAAGCTCCGGACGTTGATTTTTAGGATCCCACTGGTGAAATTTATCACGAAAAGAGAAAATACGCTCTTTGGCTCTTGATTTTTCTTCATCACGACGAGCTCCTCCAAAAGCAGCATCGAACTTATACTTGGACAAACCTTCGAGTAAAGCCTGCGTTTTCATGACGTCGGTGTGCACCTTACTTCCATGGGTAAATGGCCCAACACCACTTTCAAATCCTTCTTTGTTGTGATGTACGATTAAGTCCCAACCATTTTCTTTGGCGTAATTATCGCGGAATTCAATCATCTCTTTAAATTTCCATTTCGAGTCAATGTGCATCAATGGAAATGGAACTTTACCGGGGTAAAAGGCTTTTTCAGCCAAGCGAACCATAACGGATGAGTCTTTCCCGATTGAATATAGCATAACGGGATTTTCAAATTCGGCTGCAACCTCACGGATAATGTGAATAGCTTCAGCTTCTAATTCACGTAAATGGGTCAGATTATATTTATTCATGATATCAATTTTTCAAGCGCATTTGCACGAGCAAGACTGTAAAAAATAATTAGGGTGCAAAAATAAGGTATTCTGACCGAAGTTTAATGAGTATTAACTCTTATTGTCCTTATTTAGAATGGCCAAATCATTGGAATGAGGGTGACAGATATAATAAACGCGATCAGATTCAAGGGTAATCCTACTTTGGTGTAGTCGCCAAATTTATAGTTTCCAAGTCCCTGTACCAGCAGGTTTGTTTGGTAACCTATTGGAGATGAAAAACTTGCTGATGCTGCAATGCAGATTGCAATAAAGAATGGCTTTGGATCTACTCCCATTTGAGTTGCTGCTGAAAAGGCAATCGGAAAAACCAGAGCTGCGGCAGCATTATTTGTTATAATCTCGGTGAAAACTGTTGTAATTAAATAGATTGTGATCAGTACACCAATCGGCCCAAATGATTTTGAAAAATTAATCGCGGTTGTTGCAATGCTGTCCGCTGCTCCAGAATTTTGTAAGGCTTTACTTAATCCAAAAGCACAGGCAATGGTTATTAACACGTCCCAGGAAATCGCTTTGGTATATTTCCGGTTTGGAAGAATATTAATCCAGGCCATCAAAACGGCAACGATGGCCGCAAAGTAAAACATGTCCAATTTATTCCCCCCAACTTCGGGTAAATAACGACCAATCGTCGCACCAACAATCATTAGTAAAACGAGTAATAATGCGAGTAGTCGTTGTCCTTTGTATCGTGGTGGGGGAATCTCCCCAATAAAAGAAGTCAGGTAAAATCCGGTAGATTCTCCCCAGTTTTTTATGAAATTTTCGTTTGTTAGAAGTACCAGGCTGTCTCCCGCTTTCATCCGGAAATCGCCAACGTTTGTTGATATGGTTTCTCCATTTCTATAGACTGCTAATACTTCGGCCTGGTAGTGGTTTAAAAAGTCAAATTGGTCAACTGTTTGATTAATCCCGGGAAAGCGAGGAGCAATAACAGCTTCAATTTGTTTGATGTCGGTGCTTTTATAAAATTTACCAAATCCTTTAAGAGCTTTGAATTCCAATTTACGCTGAGGAATAAGGTTTTCAAGTATTTCAGACTTTACAGCAATAACAAGCTTATCATCCTGATGAAGGATATATTTTCCTTTACGGGCATCAATAATTTCATGATCTCTTTCAATCGAATGGATAATGATATTTTTTAATTGATGCGTACGTCCATTATTAATTTCTTCGCCAGCGAGTGAGCTGTTGGAAGGGAGAGTCGCATCTAAAAAATACTCTTTGTAGTCCAGGCTATCTCTTTTATTGTTGTTTTTTTTGCCCGGAAGCAGTCGATGTCCAATGAATGCCAAATAAATAAAACCGGTCAGGGCGATCCAGATGCCCACTTTCCCCAGTTCAAACATAAACAATCCATCAAACCCGTTTTCGAGCATTAGGCCATGCACAACCAGATTTGTAGATGTTCCGATTAAGGTACAAATACCCCCCAGAATAGTCGCATACGACAGAGGTATCAGAAACTTTTGAGGAGAAAGGTTCATCTTTTCTGCCCAGTTTTTTATCATCGGAGCAAAAATGATGACTACCGGCGTGTTGTTTAGGAAGGCTGAAATGAAAGAAACAGGAATCAAAATTTTAGTCAATGTGATGGGCATTTTACCTCTTCTTTTTGGTAAAAATGCGCGGGCAACAATATTCAATGCCCCGGTTTGGCGAACTCCCTCACTAACCAAAAACAGGACAGCTACCGTGAGCATCCCTTTGTTTGAAAAGCCAGCAAGGCTCTCTTGGGTGGTGACAACTCCTGCCGACATTAACACGACAAGTGCTGAAAAGAGAAGCAGTCCTGGACGCATCCAATCGTTAATCAGTGCAATTATCATGACCACAATAACTGCAATAACAAAATAGCCTTCAAAAGTCATCAATAGTGATTTTTGAAACAAAAGTAAGTTTATTTACCTAACCACCTATGGAGTGAAATACTTAATTTAAAAGGAAACCTAGGTGAAGAAAAAAATGCTGTTATAATTTACTCATACCCTTAAAGTTGCCTGTTTTATTGGCTGTGTGTGCTTTTTTTATTGATATTTTCTTTTGTCGTTTAGGTTGAAAAACATATTTTTGCAGCGCCTTTAAACAAAAAGGCAACATACAGGATGACTCAGTAGCTCAGCTGGTAGAGCACATCCCTTTTAAGGATGGGGTCCTGGGTTCGAACCCCAGCTG
>NZ_JBSQYS010000069.1:0-11779 GCF_055140945.1 Sunxiuqinia sp. | reverse complement strand
CAATAGCTCGTTGGCCATGATGGTGGAAAAGGTATGATCATGCCAGGTGAAGAAATCTTCGTCCATGAGCGAAAGGATGCCTTCCACTTCCAGCGGGACTGCTTCATTATTCCGTAAAAAGTATTTTTCGTCCAGATGATTGTGACCGCATCGGTAATATTGAACAATTCCACGGTTCTGTTTCATGTACTTCAGAATCTTATTTTGCTCCCGCTGAAGATATTTTTTTTGCCTTCTGTTATCAAGCTCCAAACGCATGCCTTCCATTCCAAAGACCTTTTGGTAATAGATGAGCTTGCTGGAGACCGATGGTTTGATCTCCTTAAAAAAGCGGATTTCCGATTCCTGATCCGGGAAACCCCGGGCAAGAACCATCCGCCTTAATTTGACCAGGGCCAGCTTACATCTTCGGATGGCCAGCCTGGCAGTGTTCAACACATGATCAGAAGTCATAGCTAGTTGCTCCAAATCTTCTTCCAACTCGATGATAATGTGGGAGTAATCTTCCATACTAAAAAGAATGCTGAATGAATTAAAATACCGGAAATAAGAATCAAATCATTTCGATCTGACGGTCATGCCTTGTGTCAGCTCAAATGCCGTTTCTGAAATGATTTTGTAGAAGGGAGGACGTTCAGTCTGTAACTGAAATTAATTGAGATTGTATCGGTGTGTTTGGGTGTAATTTCATCTGAAGGATTACTGGTGCGGCGCAGGTCATTTGATTGGCACGACCGGAAAGCACATGAAAAAAGTTATGTGGCTCTGTCGGGAAACAAAGAATTGAGATACTGAAAAACAGTGGCACAACATGGACCGAAATGAGTGGTACAACGTCGAGCGAATTAAACGCCGGCAGCCCATTTCAATGATGGCTTCAGCCCTCGTGTAAACTTTCATTTCACGGAGACTGTTTTACTCTAAGAATATTAATCCGGAGGTCGTTATGTGTTATGATTTTAAAGCTCAGCTCATCACCCAACTAAAACGGGCCCGTCACCACCGCGATAAAGAAGCGGTACGGATACTGACAGAACGATTACTCAAGCTCGGCGTGAAGGACCTGCACCATACCACGGGATTTGATCATCCGGCCGTACTAATATACACCAAAGATCAACCCCATGACCCGGTTGTGGCCCGATGGGGTTTTGTACCGGAAAGCACGAAGGATAAAGACAAACAGCTGCAGGTATGGAACAAAACCCTAAATGCCCGTGGTGAGGACATGTTTGAAACCTGGTCTTTTAAATATTCGGCGCGGGCAAAACGCTGCCTGATTTGTATTGACGGAGTCTTTGAACATTACCATTTCAAAGGAAAAACCTACCCCTACTATATTCACCGGTCCGACGGCGAACCCATGACCCTGGGAGGCTTGTGGTCGGAATGGGCAGACAAAGAAACGGGCCAAAAACTCACCACCTTTTCGATTGTCACCGCCCGTGGTAACGACCTGCTTGCCCGAATCCACAATAATCCGAAGCTGGAGGGCCCCCGGATGCCACTCATTCTTCCGGATGATGCCATCGATGCCTGGCTAACTGAAAACGTGGAATCGGACGCAGAGAAAGAAAAGATTCTCAGCTTGGTGAAACCTTACCCCGAAGCAGAACTGAAAGCGCATACCGTGCGTAGGCTCCGTGGAAAAGAAGCGGTTGGAAATGATCCGATTTCAGATCAGGAAGTTCGCTATCCGGAGCATGATCCAACACATGATCAGAGAACGTTATTCTAGCAGAAAATTTGGTTCGGGTTAACATCCCGTAAGTAAGTTTTTTTTTCGTTTCAATAACAATCCATCAAAATCTGTTTTCGATTTTGGTAGTGGCTCAGATCCTTTTTCAAACATTCGCTACAAATGTTTTGTAGTTCTTTCATTACTTCGCGCTGCATGGCAATTGATCCACAAATCATCACGCAGCCTCCCTTCTTTAAAACACTGGCAAACCGATCCGCATCATTTTTAATCAGATGTTGCACATAGACTTTTGGGGATTGCGCACGGGAGTAGGCAGGCATAAACCGATGGAGTCTTTTTTGCCTGAGTGCCTCATTGATATAAGCTCTGTAAGAATGAAGCGATTCAGGAGACCTGCCGCCCCAGTACAAGTGCATCTTTCGTTTGGCGGTGTTGGTAGCCATCATTCCCAGAAAAGGCCCGATGCCCGTTCCGGTGGCAATGAGCACAACCTCTTTTGAATTATTGGGAAGGTGAAAGTCTCGGTTTCTGGCAATGCCTGCGGATAGTACATTTCCTTTTTCGAGTTGCCCCAACATGGTTGAACAAATCCCCTCATGATACTTTTTTACGCTTATGGCCAAGGTGTTGTTCCCTAAGTTTCCGACAGAATAAAGTCGTTCTCGTGGATCGTTCTCAGGAATGACCGACAAAAGATCGCCCGAAACAACCTTTGCTCCGTTGGTATTTTTTAGTGTGAGTAGAAAGGTATTCTCTTTTTCAAAGTCAACACGGTCTAACACTTCTAAATCAGAAACAGGATTCTTAGGAAGCCTTATTTCGGGTTTTTCAAGCTGAAGGTTTAGTTCCATTGTTTGCGCCCAACGCTTTACCCAATTCGATAAAGCTTCAAAAGAATGGTTGTTCACGGTGTGTACTTCGCCCAAACTATCTGTATTTGGTAGGTTCTTTAACAAAGAAAAAGCCTCGTAGGCAAACTGGCAATAGTTTGGATATGCAGTAGAACCAAATCCGATAATCGAAAATAAAAATGGCTGTTTTTGGAGATTCTTTGTCACTAATTCTTTGAACTGGTTGGCACTGGCCGGAGGTTCTCCCTGCCCGTAAGTAGCTGTAAAAATGATGAGTTGTTGCATTTTTCTGAACTGACTATAGTCGTTCATCAACCCTAAATAACTTTTTATACCGGCTTTTAGCAGTTGCCGGTGAAATTCGTATGCAAATTGCAGGGTGGTAGCTCCCTCGGTACCTACCAATACAATATGGCTGCAATCGCTCCGGGCATATTTGTTTTTGATTCGAATCCTCGGTCTTTTAAAATAAATGATGAAGCCCGTGAGCATAAAAAAAGGAATGGCAAGACTTCCTGCTCCTAATATGGCACTCCAAACAATGTTCCCTTCTCCAGTATGTAAAACAGTAGCCCAGGATGAAGCCATAGTAACCAATGGGTATTTCTTTTCGGTAATAATCTGCCCATTAAACTGGTTTAACAAAACCTCACGATCCTTTAAACTGATGGTATAATAATCTTCTACAAAATCTGAAAAAGGGTATTCCAGTTTTCTGAGCGCTCCCAAGGTGGTGTTGTTCAGGAATTCGAAAGCATGGAGCGGGAGGCTCGGTTCATCGGTCAGCGAATCATAATCTACTTCGTGAACAATCTTTTCCTCGGGAATTAGGTTGAAACGCAGTAACGACAAGTACAAGCCGGTCAATGATAAAACAAAAATGGGCAATAAAGTAATGCGGGCATAAACAACGTGGTTAAACTGCGAAAAGTTTTCGCGAACCACTGGCGCAAAAAAATAGCGAACCCCACCCTGCCGTTTGGCGATAAGTACAATACCCGATACCGCAATCAGAAATAGTAAAAAAGATACAAGGCCGATGAGAAAACGACCAGGTGCTTTCAAAAACAACGAACGGTGTAAACTGGTGCTGAACTGAAAAATGCGTGCCTTTTCAATTGGTGAACCCAATTTCTCACCTGTAAAAGGATTTACATAGAACTGCTCATTTTCTCCGTTAACAATTGCCAAGACACTAACAAAGCCGTTGCGGTCCCTCGAGATTGACAGGATTTCATCGTATTGCGCATTCAAATTCGCTAATGTCTCAGCCAGAGTAAGTTCATCTGCATGGTCGATATCGTATGAGCGTATTTTATTCGATATTGGCTCAACAGCCAAAATCACACCAGTAACCGAAGCGACCAATAAAAACAAGGAGGCCACTAAGGCTAGCATTAAATGGCTATTACGCCATATCGAAAAAATCATAACTTACGAATTTGGTATCATGCGGATATAGCGGATATAACCTTTTCCGTCAACCTTGTTTCTGATGGTGGCAGAATTCAGCTCTATTTCGGCATCAACTTTGTGATATTCCTGATTTTCGACAGCCGATTCGAAACGTATTTTAAACCCGCTGTCAATTTGTGAAGCATCAACAACCAAAGAGATAATATTTCGTTCGCCATTTCCAACGGTTGCCCCGGTAGCAGCATCAATATCCTCGTTTATAGGATGGCTGAATGCCCACCAATCTTTAAGGTCGGGATACCATTCGGGATCATCACCCTGCATGTATAATGTTTTTACATAATCACCGTTGGGATTCATTAGCGAAACAACTACATAAGCGTATTCACCTGTATAGTTTGCCATTTGTATCATACATTTGTAAGACACCGTTGCCGGAGCCTGCGCAAAAGAAGGTGAAAGGAAAAGCTGGGCAAGTACCAAAATTGATATAGTCCGTTTTATTATTTTACTCATAGGTGTTCAATTACTTTAGAAATTCTAAACTCACATTATTTTGGCTCAACAGTTCATTTTCTCGAGCCAGTTCATAAGCTGTCTCTCCAAACTCAGTGGTTGATTTAATGTCGGCACCATTGGCAACCAAAAACTTAAGTGTTTCCGCATCGCTCGATTTCATGGCCGCATAGTGCAAAACAGTATTTCCTTGTTTGTCCTTTGCATTGATATCGGCGCCAAAACCCTGAACTTTTTTCAGTAGGTCCAAATTGTTTTTGGCAATGGCCAAATGCCAAATCGTACTGTTGTCGGCTTGCCGTTTTTTGAAATCAAAACCTGCTTCGCGCAATGACGCCACTTTCTCTTCAAAATCGCGCGGATTGCCGCGTGTGTCAAAAAGATAATAAGCCAGGTTATTTCCCTTTTTGTCCAAAATATTCGTTTGGGCTCCTTTTGATATCAAATAAGCGACGACCGAAGCATTGTTATTCTGAATGGCAAACGTTAATGCAGCGTGCCCCTCATTGTTGGTATGATTAATATCCGCTGTCTGCTCGGCCAAATAGCTAACAACCTCCAATTTATTGCGTGATGCGGCGTTCAAAAGCGGCGTGTTCCCTTCTTTATCAACCGAATTTGGGTTTACTCCCTTATCGATAAAATACTGATAGATCGCCAGGTCGTCAGCAGACCGGGAAAGGTTGTGCAATGGTGTTACTCCATCAGTTGAAGTGATGTTGGGCTCCAATCCCAATCCTTCCAAATACTGAAAAACCGCTAAACTGTTGCTACTGCCTCTTCCGCCTCTGCTGGCAAAAAGAATGGCATTTTCGTTGGTCTTGGCATTCTTATCGATAGAAACTCCTCTGGCTACCAAAGCTTTTAACACGTTAATGTTTCCTCCCTGAGCTGTAATATTGAATATGCCATTGCCATGGTCGTCGGTTGTATTTAAACGAAGCCCTTTGCTGATGAAATAATCAATTAAGTCCAGATTTTTTACCCTTGGCGCAGCCACTAAAAGCACATTACGACCATCGTGGTCTTTTTCGTTCTTTAAGTCTACTCCATGTTCAATCAGAAAATCGTAAATCTTCGGATTGCTTTGGCCCGAAGCAGCAGTAAACTGAGTCAAAGAATATCCGTGCGAATCCTTTAAATCGGTTCGGGCTCCTTTCTCTACCAAATATTCCATAAGCGCCAGATTTCCCCGGGAGGCGGCCCAAAAAATATAGGTTCTTGAATCGTGTGTGCGTCTGTTTACATCGTTTCCCTTTTCAATAAGATGGTCGATACTGGCTACGGGGTTTCCTCCAAAGATAGCAAAGGTGATGGGATCAAAACCGCCTCTGTTGGCTTCAGTAACCGAATGTCCTTCCGCAATTTTGGCCTCAATATCGGCAAGACTGGGATGAGCAACCCAGTAGTCTCTGTCCATAAACGGATTTTGTTCCCCGCGCTGTGCCCTACTTGTAAAAGCTGACAGGAAGGTGATTATTCCGAAAAAGAAGAACTTTAAAGTTTGTATTTTCATTTTTGATTCTATTTCTATTTATTGAAAGATATTTTGTAGTGGGAAAGTGCTGTGGAGGAAAATCTTCCACAGCGCTTATATTCAGCGTATGATTCTAAAAGATTAGAATGTTCCGATAAAGTGGCTTCCTTGAGCATTAACTAATTCTGCTCCCTTGGTTACGTCACCAGTCTCTGTATCGATGACGTAAATGTTTCCGTTTTCGCCCACCGGGGCCTGGGTCACATAAATCTCTGTTCCGTCAACGGCAAAACCCTGGTATTGGAACAAGTAAAAATCGGGGTCGTATGGAATGTCATCGATTTTTTCTGCCGTTTTAGCTTCCAAATCAATCAACGCAAAAAATCCCTGAGCTCCTGCCACTCCTTCTTCAGAACCGGCATGGCGGTAGGCTAAAACGGCTTTCCCGTTGGAAGCAGGTCTCCAAGCTAGGATGTAAGCCTCTTCTACACCCAATGCTTCATCCAAATTAAAGTCGTAGCTATCGTCATATTCGTTGTCCGCATCGATCTTTAGAATATAGGAGCCTTGCGGATCTCCTTGGTTGGCTTGATAAACGCTTCCGTTGTACAGGAAGGCATTGATGCTGCGGTAACCGTTGGTGTTGCCGTGTCCCAAAGTCGAAGTAATTACAGAAGGGTTCAATAAGGACGGATAATCCAGCACAATGGTTTTTGATCCTAAAATTTCGTAGTCGCTGTCTCTTTCCGCAGTTGCAGGGTTTACCTTACTCAAACGTGCTCCAATATAAAGTTTATCGCCAGCTGCATTCAATACAGGCATATCAATCCTGGAAATATAGTAACCATTGGCTTCTTCTTCAGCACTTAAAGCGATACTGTGTTCCTGGAATTCATTAATTTGTGAATTAACCAAATCTAAAGTTAAAACACCCATGGTAGCCTCAGTACGAACATAGCTATCATTTTCGTCAAATTGGTGTTCTGTGGAAACATATACAGCAGACCCCGTTTGGTCTCCATCAAAAAGCTTGATCCATCGGGGAGCAGATCCCACGTAGGGAGCAATGCTGACTTCGGTACCTGTTTGAGTAAAGTTCTGTCCACCCGCTACCGTATATTTGGTATAGTTACCACCAGTATCACCGGCGTAACTGATATTGAAGATGGTATTACCGTCCTCTGAAGATTGCAAGCGGGCAGTTCGGTTTGAAGGAACGATAAATCCATTGTCAAAAGGTTCAATGGACACTGTTGGGTCTTTCGCTTCTTCGCTGTCAATCGCATAGATTAAAGTCCCCCCGTTTCCATCTCCTGGATTTTCGCCCATTCGGGCTGCAGCCACAGTAATCCATCTTGTATCTGTAGGATCAGGTTTATTGATAATATCATCGTCATCGCTACTGCAAGAAGCCACTAGCACGGCTATTACAAACGCATAGGCTAAAGTTTTAATATTTAAAAAGTTGTACTTCATGTTGTTTTATATTTAAGTTATTAAAAAGAATTAATTGTATAATTTAGTTTCAAGTAAATAGCCCTTCCGGCTTTTTGTACCGATAAATTGTCGTACACTGGTTTATCGAGTATATTTTTGGCGTCAAAGCTCATGGTAAACCTGTTGTTCGGGAATGTATAACTCAGCCCGGCATCCTGAGTAAATTGTTCGGGCACTTTAAAAAAGTCGTCCCCCACCGTGTTCGATCCCTGTGGAACCAGATATGAAAACTCTTCCGTAAAGTAGAATGAGCAGAAGAGGTTTAGGCGGCTATCATTTTGTATGAAATCTCTAAAGGAATACCTCAGGCTTCCGTTCATGGTGAAAAATGGCGTGTTCGGAACGTCAATTTCCACTCCCCTGTTTTCAACAGTCAAATTGAAACGCGAGATATTGAAGTTAAGTCCAAAATTATGGTTATAACTATAATCCAACTGTGCATCAACACCTTTGGAGGTACCACTTCCTTGGTTCACATACAGAATGAGTTCATCATTCACGTTAAGCGATGTTTCGATGGGCAAGCCAATCCTGTCCTTGATATTACGTGTAAAGAAGTTGGCCGAAATCCCAAAATTGTGCTTTTGAAGGGTAAAGGTTCCCAGGCGAAATCCCAGGTTGTAGTTGTTGCTTTGTTCAGGATTGATGCTTGAATTGGCCACTACGTTGTCCCCGTCATTACCAAAAATTTCAGTTTCATTTGGAAGGCGTATCGCCTTTTCTGCCGAGGTCAGCAACGTAACATTGGGGATAAGTGCATAAGACAAGGCAAAACCAAATCCGTCATGTTCCTTGTTACTACTTACCACTTCATCTATGATCTGGCTATTTCCGTCAGCATCTGCTTCAATAGCGGGATCAACACTGATTGTTTTTTGTTGATAGTGCTTTCCAAACAAACTAGTTTTTAACCTGTTGTCAAAGGCATTAAATTCGTAGGTCAAAGAATAGATGTTTTTGCGCAGATCTCTTGTTCCACTGAATGTATTTTCCAGTACCGATCGCAATTCATCACTATCCTCCCTGTCAATTCCGCTGAAAACGTGGTTCAGCAAAATCCGGTGATGATCATTGATGTTGTAAGACAGGCCTGATCGAATGGACGATACGTTTCGGTTAATTTTAGACCGTGTAGGGCCTCCTTCTTGCTGCGATCCCCAGGAATATTGGTATTCATTGCCCCTGAAGTCGATGGCTCTCTTCCCGCTCCAACTATAAGCCCAGGCTAGCGTATCGATTAAATCACGGTTACGTTTACCATACAAACCGTTCACTTTCAATTCCAATCCGGGGATAAAAAGATCCGTTTTTTGATAGCTCAGGTTAGCCAACAGGGCATCCGACTCCATAAACCGATCCTTATAAGGGGTAATGGTCATAAAGGCTCCATGCTGAATTTCTTTATAGTCGTCTGACCCGGTAACTCCAACAAAAAATTGATCGGCCCATTTTACGTCGGTAAAGCCAATTTGTACCATACCGCCGGTAGATCTGTAGGCATCGTTAAACCTTCTGGCTGTAATAGGGGTTTGCACACCGCCTAAACCAGTGACCACAACACTTCTGCCCGAGACCTTATAATCGTTATCGGAATAATTATGGAAAAGCGAAGTCTTTACAGTTAATCCTGATTTATCAAAGCGATAAGTGCCGTTCACACTTGTTTGAAAAGTATTGAATGACCCATAAGAAACAGAAGCATTGAAATTGGTTCTTGCCTTTTTATGAAGCTGAATATTAATGGCTCCACCCAATGCATCGTCTGCTAAATGACCGGGTACCACTCCTTTGTAAACCTCAATTTGTTTGATCATTGACGGAGGAATGCTGTTTAGGTTGAAGGAAGAACCATACGTTGAAATGGGAATACCATCAATAAAAATGCGAACAGCACTCCCGGATAAGCCGTTTAACGAATATTCCACATTGGAGCCCAATCCTCCGTTTTGGCGAATTTTCACACCTGCTGTTGTGTTTAATAATTCGTTGGCCTGTACACTGCGTAAACTCATTTCTTCTGTCTCAACGGCATTCATGGCAAAACCCTGGGTCTCAAGCTCCGTTTTCCTGGACTTTCCGCTAACAGTCACCTCGTCTAAGTTTTCAGCGCTTTCTTTAAGGACAAAATCAATTTTCACCCGCTTGTTTTCGGGACTTGTTTCAATGGTTTTTGAAGCTTTGCCATAACCTATAAATGAAACGGAAACTTTATGCTTTCCATAAACGGGAACGTTAATTTCATATTTCCCTTGTTCGTCAGTCTGTGTGCCAAGCGTTGTACCATTGATTACGACCGTGGCAAATACCAACGGACTACCATCTTCAGAAGTTACTTTGCCAAAAACAAAACTGTTTTTAGTGTTTTGACCATAAACTGACACGACGGTCAAAAAGAATACGATTAGGGAGTATTTGGCCATTTCAGACATTGTAAAATACTATTCTTATTTAGACTTATTCTATCTTATCGATTGAAAAAAAATAGAAATTTAACATGATGCAACTTGTATAAAAACGATTTTGCAACCAGGCAAATACCCTTTCTTTTCCGGTTCAATGAAAGCAGCTTGTGAAACTGAAAACAATTCCATTTCTACTGATCTCAACACAGCTATTATTTGATTATCTACTAGAGTTAACAGACCTGTCTTTCCGTCTTTTTTTTGTTTACTTTAAAAGAATCATCTGTTTTCATCAATCTTCTGAGGACAAAAGTAAACTCTTGAATACCGGGAGACAATCCCTATTAATGGGGATTATTCCTCGCCCGCATCGTGCGTGGGCAAATCATTTCTCTGCTACCTCCACTCCAAATCATTTTTGACAGCTGTTGTATTTGATATGGAATAAGAGATCCCGGGAAGTAGCTTTTGTTTTTTAAAACGAGATAGAGAAATCCTAAGCGCCAGCGTTTCTTTTAGAATTGAAATGATTTGTGATTACCGAAAGTTGCCTGCATGAAAGCACCCAAATCACGGCACTTGTCACTCACGTTGTTTGAGCGCCTTGCTCAAGAGGTTTGGCTACACTGCTCAGGCCTCCGAAGTCGTTAAGGGCTATCGCATCCTCATTTTGCCCCTAATCCGATCCTTCTTTAACGCTCTAAAATCATGTTCAGGCGGTGTTTCCGGTTCAGAGGTGACGGTGAAGCCCTCCTCCTGATTTTATTGGCATTCCAGTGCCATCCATAATCCGCCGGAAGGTAGCAAGCTTCCACCCGGGTGTCGCTAGATCGGCACACGTCTGCGGCAAAACCTGCATACGTCTCGAATCCAATTCGTGTACGTGTACAATCATGGTTTCACACACCGTAAGCAGTGTTTATACGTGTGCAGTTTTACTTCCATGCATGTGCAGTTCTACCTACGCCTTTATGGAGATTCACTTCGGCACGTGTGCTAGTATATTCCGTCATGTACTCCGGATTGGCGAGCTTTTTTTGGAAAACTCAGAAGTGAACCCATGCAGTTTTGGGATCCGTTTCAGACCGAAAGCATGGTAATTTATTCGCGGTTGGTTTGATCACTTTCATTTTTAAGTCGATTCCACTTCTCTTTGATGTTCCTCTCGTCATCAAAATACTTGGCTTGGGAGTCTTTTCTAAAAATCTCAAAAGATGGGGCAATCAGTATCTTGTCCGAATCTGGATACTCTGCAATATCATATCCCAAATAAGTTCTGACATCCAAGTAAATACACACTTCAGAGGTATGATTATAGAGTTGGTGTGCTCCGGTTTCTCCTTTTTCAAAAAACATTAAATCTCCACTATTGACAATTTCCAACCCATTTGGTGTACGCAAGGTTGCAGAACCCGAAACGATCATAAATAATTCTTCTGCGTATTGGTGGAAATGATAGGGAGCAGAATATTGGTCAGGATTCAACTGTCTTAAATCAAAGTTCAGATTTTCAGGGTTTACTCCCCTATTCGTTCTCGATGCATCTGTGAAGATCCGGAATGGGTCAATCTTATTCGGAGTCGCCGTAAATTCTCTTTGGTCTGATTTTAAAATTGTTGCCATAACTCAATTTTTTAATCAAAAGTAATGAAATCGATCCAATTGTGCTTCATTCGCTCACCGATCCCATGGCTCGGAAGTCCGTCTAGTTCCCAGTCTCTCAAAATTCTCTTAACATTTTAGAAAAGCCTTGAAAGAAGCTGGCAATATTACAGATGGAAAAACATGGGTTGCCAGATGCCTGGGACACTTCTCCGTTTTTTTATCTAAATCAACAGCGAAAAGTCAAGTTCTTGATAACAAGTGATTGTATAATCGATGATTGCTCGATCCCGGAAATCAGTATTATCTTTTGTAA
>NZ_JBSQYS010000068.1:0-11985 GCF_055140945.1 Sunxiuqinia sp. | reverse complement strand
AAAGGAGTTGGAGGCCTTGGAATACTATCGTACCCACTATCAGGATCAGCCAGACATTGCCGGTGTAAATACCCGGTTGTTTGAAATTTACGCCTCCATTAATCAACGCGAAAAAGCCATCGAACTTTGGCCTGAAATGAGCCTTGAAAACAAGCAAGATGAAAATCATCTGGATGCCTATTTTTCGATGCAGAAACAATTGGATAATGAGTCAGAGGCTGATTCAGCAGCCCAAGCGTTAGTGGCAATTAATCCGATGCACGTTGAAGCATTAAAGTGGCTGGGAACAAAATATTATCATCAGGCAGAAGATCGCTATCAACGCGAAATGAAAGCTTATCAGAAAAACAAAACTCATATGCAACACCTAAAATTAACTCAGGAGTTAAAAAAAGTGACAGCAGAATTTCAACAGGCAGCCAAATACTTTAAAGCCTTGTGGGAAATTGACCATGATCCGAAATATGCTACTTATTTGGTTAATATTTACACTCGTTTTGAAGACTCAAAAACAGCTGACTATTACAGGAAATATCTAAAGTAATTTATTGTGTGACCATAAATAGAGGGTGTATTTGGAACTAATCCTTCGAAAATATTATCTTCGCCGACGTTTTAAAATTGAAATTGTATGTTAAAGGGAATTATGTCTATAGCAGGTCAGCCAGGCCTATTTAAACTGGTAGCTGAAGCAAAAAACAGCATTATTGTAGAATCACTCGTAACCGGCAAACGAATGCCGGCTTACTCTACTGCAAAAATCAGTGCATTGGAGGATATTGCGATCTTTACTGAAACTAGTGAAGTTCCTCTAAAAGATGTATTGAAAAGTATTAGTGAAAAGGAAAATGGAGCAGCAGTAGCCAAAATTGGCTCAGGAAATGAGTTGAAAGCTTACTTCGAAGAAATACTTCCGGAATACGATAAGGATCGTGTTTATGTGTCTGATATGAAAAAAATCATTCAGTGGTACAATCTACTCCATAGCAAGGAATTGTTGAACTTTGAAGAAGAAGAAGAAACAAGCGACGCTGAAATCAACGAAGAGGAAAAGAACGCTTAATTTCCATTTCGTTTGCTATAAAAAATTGAAGTAGTAAATCATGCTTTTTTAACAAAGCCGGTTTGCTACTTTTTTTTATTATGCTGAAATTTGTTTGCATGGAGCAAAAAATAATCAGCCAAATTATTGAAGAATTTCAAAACAAGTTTGAAGAGGAACTTATCATCAAAAACAGGCAATCTGTTGGTGGTGGGTGCATTAGCAACAGCTTGTTGTTGGAAACAAACCGTGGAGATTTTTTCTTAAAATGGAACAGCAGCACTCCTCATGATTTATTTATTCGCGAGGCCGAAGCGCTGGAAGAGCTAGGTAAAGCAGAGTTAGCAGATCTAATTATTCCCAAGCCTATTCTCGCAAAAGAAGGTGATGAACTTCCGGGGTATTTGCTGATGGATTTTTTGCCCGCTGGACATACTTCATCTCAAGATGAAAAATTGGGCTTCGGATTGGCTCAGTTGCATCGTAAAACCAATGACTCTTTTGGTTTTTATCATGATAATTATTGCGGGGTAACCGAGCAAGATAATCGATGGAATAATAGCTGGATTGATTTTTTCGGACAACAGCGAGTGATGTATTTGGTTGATAAGATTGAAAGAACCCGCTCGCTTTCTTCAACAGAAAAAGACACTTACACCAAATTAGTTGAACGTTTACCCGAGTTAATCCCATCCAATTCTGAAGCTTCGTTGATTCACGGTGACTTATGGTCGGGCAATTATTTATATACCGAAAAAGGCCCCGCTCTGATCGATCCGGCTTCGTGCTATGCCGACCGGGAAATGGAATTGTCGATCATGACGATGTTTGGCGGTTTTTCGCAAACGACCTGGGACTCCTATCAAAACGAGTATCCATTAAATCCAGGATGGGAAGAACGGGTGCAGCTTTATCAAATATATCACATCCTAAATCACTACTATTTATTTGGCGGATCATACGGTAGCCAGGCTCTTCGCATTGCAAAACAATACTTGTAATCGGCCATTCGAAAAATATTGGCGACACCTTTTCAAACTTTAAAAAAAGAGAAATCTCAACTTTTTTTAAACAAGCTTTTGTCTTTAACGTTTATAGGTCAAAACTTATTTACAGATGGCAGAGATTAAGGAGAAAGGGGAGCGATTACCTCGATGGATGAAATCCCAGCTTCCCAGTGGCGAGAACTACTCGAAAGTTAAACGATTAATAGGCGAACACAAATTAAACACGATATGTACAAGCGGTAATTGCCCAAACAAAGGGGAGTGCTGGAATGCCGGCACAGCCAGCTTTATGATTTTGGGTGACAAATGTACCCGCAATTGCCGATTTTGTTATGTGAAAAATTTGATACCTGATCCAGTTGATTGGGAAGAACCACAACGCCTGGCTGAGACGATTAAAACCTTGGAGTTAAAACACTGCGTAATTACATCGGTCGACCGCGATGACCTGCCGGATGGCGGTGCCAGGTTTTGGGCAACAACAATTAAAGCAATCAAGAAATTGAGTCCGAAAACAACCATTGAAACGCTGATTCCTGATTTTCATGCCAAAAAGGAGTTGGTGCAACAAGTTATTGATGCCAAGCCTGAGGTGATTTCACACAACCTGGAAACAGTGAAACGACTGACACCAAAAATTAGGAGTACGGCGCGTTATGATCGTAGCTTGAAAGTAATATCGTACATCGCCGAAGCTGGAATAGTTGCCAAATCAGGCATTATGCTGGGGCTTGGCGAAACTCCGGAAGAAGTGCTTGAAGCAATGGACGACCTGAAAGAAGCCGGATGCAAAGTACTTACTTTAGGACAATACCTGCAGCCAGCACCAAATCTGATGAAGGTTGTGGAGTACGTCACCCCCGAACAGTTTGAAATCTATAGAAAAGAAGCCTATAAAAGAGGATTCCGCTATGTCGAGAGCAGCCCATTGGTTCGCTCATCCTATCATGCGGAAAGGCACGTGAATGCCTGAAAAATTTAGCTTATGGAAAAGAATTTACACGCGGTTCAGGAGATTGAGACCTTAACTCCTGAAACCTTTCTCATTCACCTTGATCGAAATAAATTTAGTTTTAAACCCGGCCAGTATGCTGTTCTCCGAAACCCGGAAACAGGAGAGGGACGGGAGTATTCAATCTACAGTTCCGAAAAGGAAGATCGCTTATCCTTTTTAGTTCGTGAAATTAAGGATGGTGATTTTTCACGATATCTGAGGTATCTGAAAGTCGGTAGTTCAATTGAAATAGAAGGTCCACGAGGCTTTTTTATTTTAGATGACCAGTCAGTTGGAGATGCGCCGGTTTTATTTATCGCTACGGGTACCGGAATAAGTCCATTTCATTCGTTTGCAACAAGCTACACCAATCTGAACTATCATCTGCTGCACGGTGTTCATTTTGCTGATGAAGCTTATGGTAGCGATGCTTTTTGCCCAAACCGTATTTGCTTGTGTACCTCTCGCGAAGATAAGGGCAATTATTTTGGTCGGGTAACCTATTATTTGAGAGAGAATAAGGTGGCTGAAAATACCATTTGCTACCTGTGTGGTAACTCTGAAATGATTGAAGAAGTGACCTCTATTTTAGAAAACTATGGTGTTGCTCCAGAGAATATTCGCACCGAAGTGTTTTTTTAGTCTCAATAGTTCCGGCATTTTAGTTTAAACTTAGCTTCATTTCTTATTTTTGTTTTCATGCGATTACAAATAAAGTATCATGATTAACATTGATATTCATGAAGAACTGAAGCAAGCTTGTCCACAAATCCATCTCTCATGTATTTTTTGCGATGTGGAAGTCCAAGCCCCAAGCAGTCAACTGTGGGAGCTAATTAATCAAAAATGTGATGAAATAGCTACTACTTTAGAAGTTGGAAACATTCGGCATAACCATGCAATTGCAGCGGCCCGCGAAGCATATAAAGCCTGAGGGAAAGATCCGGCACGTTACCGACTTTCAGCGGAAGCTCTCTTGCGCCGGGTGGTAAAAGGAAACGGACTTTATCAAATTAATAATGTTGTCGATTTACTGAACTTGGTTTCTATAAGTACCTGTTTTTCAATTGGGGGCTACGATTATAATCGGATTGACGGAAATATCCAGATGGGGATTGGAAAAGCCGATGAGCCATACAAAGGACTGGGAAGGGGCGAATTAAATATTGAAGGAATGCCTGTTTTTCGCGACGCGCAAGGTGCTTTTGGAACTTCAACATCCGATTCGGTTCGCACTGGGGTGTCCGATCAAACCAAGCAATTTTTAATGATTATCGTATCGTATAATGGCAATCATCTTTTAAAAGAAGCCACACAGCTAGCTATTGAATTTTTGGCAACTTTTGCGTCAGCAAAAAAAATTCAACAAAAATTGATCAGCTAACAAAATGAGATGGATTTGTAAGTTTCTCTTGAGGCTGTGGGGCTGGAAAACGGTGAACGGTGTAATGCCCCATGAAAAGGCCATTATCATTGGTGTTCCGCATACCAGTGTATGGGATTTCGTAATTTCCTATTTGTATTACACATCCGCTGGAGGAGTGGCCAACATTGTCATTAAAAAGGAATTTTTCTTTTGGCCTATGGGCTATTTTCTTCGAAAAATGGGAGCTATCCCGATTGACCGTTCCAAAGGAGTAACAGTGGTCAAGCAGATTATCAATGAAATGAACAGCCGCGAAGTGATGCATTTGGCTATTACGCCAGAAGGAACTCGCAAGGCTAATAAACGCTGGAAAGCTGGTTTTCATGCAATTGCTAAGGCAACAGGAGCAACCGTTTATTTGGGCTTTTTTGACTTCGGACGAAAAGAAGTTGGCTGGTTGGAGACCTTGGAGTTGACCGATGATGCTCAAGCTGACATCGAACGAATGAAAGCCTATTACCGTAAAAAAGGAGTGATTGGGAAACATCCTGATCAGTTTACAGCTGAAGATTAGAAAAAATCTTAAATTCGCTATCTAACAGATGCAAATTATGTCTGACGAAAAATTACATATTTCTCTTATCCAATGCGACTTATCTTGGGAGAAACCAACAGATAACCGCAGACATCTCCAGAATCTTCTGGCAGATTTACCGAAGGAAACCGACTTGGTTGTTTTTCCTGAAATGTTTGCCACTGGTTTTAGCATGAATGTTACTAAATGTGCTGAAGTGATGGATGGTGAATCTGTCAGTTGGATGAAAGAGATGGCTAAGGAAAACCAAACCGTCATTAGTGGTAGCCTGATGATACGGGAAAGCAATTCATTCTACAACCGTTTTATATTTGCATTTCCCGATGGAAAACTGGAGTATTACGACAAACGACACCTGTTTTCAATGGGAGAGGAGCATATCCATTTTACTCCAGGCCAGGAACGCAAGATTTTTAAAATTAAGTCATTTCGTATTTTGCCATTAGTGTGTTACGATTTGCGTTTCCCTGTTTTTAGCCGAAACCGAGATGATTATGATTTAATGATCAATGTTGCTAATTGGCCTGGCCCGCGCCGACAGGTTTGGGATATCCTTTTAAAAGCCCGTGCCATCGAAAACCAAGCCTACGTTGCAGGCATCAACCGAATTGGTTCCGATGCTAAAGGGATTAATTACCTGGGTGACACCTGTGTGATTGACCCAAAAGGAAAAATAATGCAGCTTGGTGAGGAAAAGCAAAAACAAATTGTATCAGCCAAACTCTCGAAAGACTCATTAGAGCGTTTCCGAAAGAACTTTCCGGTGTTGCCCGATGCTGACGATTTTCAATTATTATAGTCCGTCAACGACTAATTAATCAGGTATTTAGTCGTATTCTCATATTCATTTCGGCACAATAACTAAGCATTTAGTTTGAAAACTAAAATATTAGTTATAGATTTAAAATGTCAAATTATAAAATCTATAGAAATGAATCGAATAAGAAAAATGAGCTTTCTATTTCTAATAAGGAATAAAAGTGATCCGTCAAAGTGAATATTTTTTTCAGTACGATAACTAAAAAATTAGTTAAAAAACTATCGGTTTAGTTATCTTTGGTTTGATATTTGTATCGCATTAAATTTTAATTGGATGAAAGAACTAACAAAAGCAGAAGAACAAGTGATGCAATTGCTTTGGACACTAGAAAAAGCATTTGTGAAAGATTTGATTGAACAGATGCCTGAGCCCAAACCGGCATACAATACAGTATCAACAATCGTTCGAATACTTGAGAAAAAAGGATTTGTTGGTTATGAAGCTTTTGGTAAAACTCACCGGTATTTTCCATTAATGAGTAAAAAAGAATACACGCGGAAGTACATGAAGAATTTTATGAAAGGCTATTTCAGCAATTCATTTAAGGAAATGGTTTCATTTTTTGCACGCGAAGATAATATGAGTATAGCTGAGCTTGAGGAGCTAATGAAAGAAGTAGGAGAGGATCTTGAAAATAAAAAAAACATAGGCGATGAATAGTTTTATCAATTACATTTTAGAGTCGGGCATCAGTCTTGGAGCTCTTTCGTTGGTGTATTTTGTGTTTTTACGCCGTGAAACGTTTTTCAAAATCAATCGTTTGTTTTTGCTTTTCGCAATTCTGTTTTCAAGTGTTCTGCCACTGCTCCATTTAAAAGTTTATAGCGCCGGAGATCAATTGCTATTAGCAACACGGCAAGGAACAAATATGCTGGATGCAATTACTGTTAATGGTTCCGAACTATCACATTCCATCGTGAGTTGGATTACCACCAATCAGTTAATTTTGGCCAGCTACATTGCTGGAGCACTTATTATTACCTTACTTGGCATCGTTCGGATTTCTCAGGTCTTCCGTATTATTAAAAAAGGCCAGCTCGTAAAAAGAAATGGAATCAAATACGTTTATATCGATGACAATTCAAGCCCGTATTCTTTCCTCGATTATTTGTTTGTAAGCCGAAAACTGGAGTCGACTCCCGGTTGGGAGAAAATGCTTGCACACGAAAGCGAACATATTCGCCAGGGACACACGGTGGATATCTTAATACTTGAGTTGATTAGTATTTTTCAATGGTTTAATCCATTCTTCTGGTTACTCAGAAGGGTGATTAAAGAAAACCATGAATTTATGGCCGATCACGCAGTATTAAATAATGGGGTGGAAACCAGTCAGTATAAAAAAATTCTGGTCTCCCAGTTTATTGGTAGTCAATTTTCAATTGCCAATAATTTCAATTCTTCTTTAATAAAATCAAGACTTAAAATGATGACAAAAATAAAATCTTCAAAAAAAGCGAAATTCAGATATTTATCAGGAATTATTATGACTGTTGCCTTAGTTCTGGTTTTTGCCTGCGAAAATAAGGAAACTGCAATTGTAGAGCCTGAAACTGGCGTTCAAATAAAGTCAGTATCAGGAGAACAGCCATTGGTGTTAATTGACGGTGAAATGGCCGATATGGACGCGATGGAAAAACTAGATCCAGCCAGCATTGAGTCCGTTAATGTGGTAAAAGAAAAACTGGAGCTCTACACTCAGGAATATGGTGATCTCGCTCAAAATGGGGTCATCGAAATAAACTTAAAGTCTGGAACTACCGATGCTAAAAATGAGTCTTCGAAGGACGTGACAGTAGTTGCTTATGGAAGTGAGTCTGATGAGCAGGATGCCGATGTTTTCAATATTGTGGAAGAAATGCCTGAATTCCCGGGCGGGGATTTGGCGTTACGGAAATTTATTGCGAAGAACGTCCAGTATCCGACGCAGGCAATAACTAATAAGTATACTGGTAAAGTATATGTTAGCTTTGTAGTTGAAAAAGATGGAACTGTGGGGCGTGCGAAAATCGCCCGCGGAGTTACTCCTTCATTGGATGCTGAAGCCATAAGGGTAGTCAAAAAATTACCCAATTGGAAGCCGGGTAAACAAAGAGGACAAGCTGTAGCTGTTTCATTCACTGTGCCAATAAATTTTGTACTCCAATAATAATTTAGGACTTCCAATAAAATGGAAGTCCTTTTTTCAATCGCCAATAATTTCAATTCTTCTTTAATAAAATCAAGACTTAGAAATGATGACAAAAATAAAATCTTCGAAAAAAGCGAAAGTTCGGTCCATGGTTGGAGTAGCTGTGGTTGTTGCCCTTTTGTTAGTTTTTGCTTGTGAAAACAAACAAGACAAGATTGAACATTTTAATAATATAGAAAACGAACTTCAACTAAAATTAGGTTCAAACGAGCAATTTCTAGTATTGATTGATGGTGAAATAGCGGACAAAGATGCGATGATGAAGTTATCGCCAGATAATATTAAATTAGTAAATATTATTAATGAGAACCTAGACAGTTTAGTCTCTAAATACGGAGATATAGCCCAAAAAGGGATTGTCGAAATAATGCTAAAATCTGCTGATACGAATACGAATATTCAAAAGAATCAAATTGATGAATTGGCAGTTGTTGGTTTTAGTAATCAAACAAAATTAATTTATGATGATGTTGTAGATTCCGCAGAGATTATGCCAGAGTTTTCTGGAGGCGATTTGGCTTTAAGGAAATTTATTACTGATATTATTCGGTATCCGATTGATGCAATGTACTATAGTATTCAAGGTAAGGTATTTGTCAGTTTTGTCATTGAAAAAGATGGTTCAGTTGGAAGGGTTCGGATTGCACAAGGCGTTGATCCCTTATTGGATCTGGAGGCGATAAGGGTGGTAAAATCCCTTCCTAAATGGAAGCCAGGCGTTACCAGTGGAAAACCAATTCCGGTATCATATACAATACCAATAAACTTTGTACTTCAATAATAATTTAGGACTTCCAATATTGTAAGTCCATTTTTCAATCGCATCAAAACATGTTTAAACAACTAGTTCTTCTTTTTTTTACATTAATTCCATTTGTCGGAATTGCTCAAAATAAAATTGATTTATTGCTTTTAAATCAAGAGTACTCCAATGCCATTGAGCAAATCGACAAGCAATTAAATACATCCAAAACCGGAGAGTTATACTTCAAAAAAAGTTTGGCACATCAAAAATTGATGGACTATCCGGCAGCAGTGGGCAATTTAACTCAGGCATTAAATCTGGATTCTGAAAATGTGAAATACCTCACAACCCGTGCTGATTTGATGCAGGCAATGGGAAATTACGGAAATGCTGTTGTCGATTTTCAGCATGCCCTGCAGCTACAGCCTGAAAATTTGTTGTTGAAATATGAATGCGGCAAGTCGCTATTATATCTGAACGAATATCAAAAAGCTTACCTCAAGTTTAAAGAAATACAGGCTGTCGACTCAACCAATGTCATGTATAATAAATACAGCGCACTCGCTGCGTTTAAAGTTGATTCATTGAAACAGGCTATTAAATTGTACGGCAACTATCTGCAACAAAATCCGAATGACTTAAGCGCATATTTAAATCTGTCCAAAGCATACGAAAAGCTGAAGGATAAAGATAAGATGATGTTGACCTTGTACCGGGCCGGAAATCAATTTCCAAATAACAGAGCCGTCCATTTAAAAACTGCAAATGCTTCATTTGAAAACAAGGATTTTCAAATGGCTCAGAGGCTATACTATCAATACATGTCTAAATACGATACACTAATTCCGGTTCTGTTGAATTATGGTATTTGTTTGTATCACAACAAATACACCGAGGATGCCATTGAAATTCTGGAGGAGGTTTATTCGGTAGCTCCAAACGATGTCTACGTCAATTTCTACTTAGGAGTGTCTCATAAGCGACTTGATCATTATAAACTAGCGGCCAACTATCTGGATTTTGCCATCTACATCTCAATTCCCGAATTTCATCCAGAAATGTATCACCATTTAGCACAAGTTTATGGTTCGCAGCGGGAGTTTGAAAAATCTATTGAATGTTATAAAAAGGCCTATGAATTAGATTCAAGAAAAGTGGAAGTGCTATTCGAAATTGCGACCACTTATGAAGAATACAATTTCAATAAAACACTAGCTTTAAATTACTACCAACAATATTTGCAAGAAGCGGGAGAAGGAGCTAAAAGTGCAGATTACGCTCTGGAACGCTTAAAACGAATTAAAGAAGAACTTTTCTTTAGAGAATAAATAAATGGAATTCAGCGTATTTTTTCGATAAGCTTATTTATCATGTGTGTGGGAATTACCTCAATAACAAGAAGGTAAATTCAATCTTTGTTATCCAAAGTCAGGAATAGCATTTAACGACTATTTATTAATTGGAGTGATCCGCTTTGTTCGATAATTTATTCTAATTTAGTGTTAGAATAAAACCAAGAGCAACCTCTTCACCTGATGGATAAAAATCTCGATTCTGAAATCTGGCGCCGTTTTAAACAGGGAGACAAGAATGCGTTTTCCTATATATTCGATACCTATCATATGCAAATGTTTGAATATGGGCATCGATTGACCTCTGATGAAAGCTTTATTAAAGATTGTATTCAGGACGTTTTTTTCGAATTGGCATCAAAAAAAGACAAACTTTCATCCACCAACAATATTTTATTCTATCTGCTAAAATCACTTCGTATTCGCATTTTTACGAACCTCCGAAAAAATAAAAATGTTAGTGCTGATTTTAATGACGATTTATTGGCCGACTTTCGTTTAGAATACACTGCAGACGTGGATACCGAAGAAAAGGAATTGAGATTAGATCAACTTGCTCAAGCCCTTAATCAGCTTCCTACGCGTCAAAAAGAAACGATATTCCTGAAGTTTTACAAAAATCTTTCAAACTCCGAAGTTGCTGAACTGATGGGGGTAAATTACCAATCAGTTGGCAATGCTATTCAGAAGGCAATCAGTAAATTAAGAGACATTATTGATTCGGATCAAGATTCAATTATCTTATTTTTTCAAACACACATCCGATAACATGTTCTACAGCATGATTTTTTGAAGGGTATATTTTCGCCTCATTCGCTTTTTAGGGTACACAAGCAATAAAAAGCGAAATGGGAAAAGACATTGAAGATAGATTATTCGACAAGAAATTTCGGAGTGAAGTTTCGAAAGAATCGCTGAAAGATTATAAGCAATTAAAGCAAAAAGATTCTGATTCAGCTTTGGCTTTATTGGTTTCCTATATTTTAAAATTCAAAAAAAAGGACATAAAAGCTTCCCACGTTGGAGCTTCCGAATTTGACCAAATAAAACATGAAGCACTAAATATTTACAATAGAAAGCACTCTGCAAAAGTCTTTTCTATTCGCAATTTCCAGATTGCGGCTGCAGCTTCCATTTTATTGATTTTTGGAGTTTCAACCTATTTAATGGGAGAGTATCATTTGTTTAGTGGTTTCAATTCTCAAAATGATGTGATTGAAATTGCAACATCAAAAGGACAACAATCTGAATTAACCTTGCCCGATGGAACTTTTGTTGCCTTGAATTATGACTCTAAATTGAAATATCACTTAGCGAATAGCAACGCCTTGCAGGAAGTTGAATTAGTTGGCGAAGCCTTTTTTAAAGTCACAAAAAATAAAGCACGCACATTCCGAGTCATCACAAAAGATATGAACGTGAATGTTTTAGGAACCGAGTTCAATGTAAAAGCTTACGAAGATGACCGGAAAACTGAAACTGTTTTGGTGGAAGGAAGTGTGGAGATTGACCATATCACGGCAAACAATAAACCGGTTATTCTAAAACCGGGCGACAAATGGACTTTCGATAAAATCAGCCATAAACATGCAATTCTACGTACCGATGCCAACTTAACGAAACGCTGGATAACCGGCGAACACTATTTCGACAAAATAACTCTTGGCGAATTGGCTAAAACGCTCGAACGCATGTACAAAGTTGAAATTCGATTTAAAGATTCCAGTCTGAAAAATGAAATCTACTCAGGGAGTGTCTATCAGGATGAAGCAATTGAGGAACTCTTTGATGTCATCAAGTTAACAATTGCCATTAACATTGAAAAAAATGAAGATGAAATATGGATAAGTAAAAAATAAAAACCCGTGTAGAT
>NZ_JBSQYS010000067.1:0-12390 GCF_055140945.1 Sunxiuqinia sp. | reverse complement strand
AAAAACGTGATTGAGAGGAAGGAACGACCGAAGCAATCTGTTTCGGACAATACTGGTGCAAGTCGCCAACAGATCCTGAAACAAGTTCAGGAAGACGAGCACTTAATTGGGACATTTAAGTCCCCCGCTTCGCCAACAGGCGAAAAGCTCGGCCTACGAAGGTTTTGAACTAGAAAACAAGGGAAGGAAGCAGCGAAGGGACTCGCTAAGAAAACCCTGTTTGACGACTGAAAAGGAGGAGTTTGGTTTTCGGGCAGTGACTGACCCGTAGTTTTCGTTCAAAAGCATCGTCAGCCTTGATTCTTTTGGTTCCTTTTCTCATCCAAGGAGAAAAGGAACTGGGGTTGTTGGGGCAACGCCCCAACAGCAGCAAAAACAACTGGCGATTCGAAAACCACCACAAAGAAACACCTGCCAGTATAAATTAAATGCTGAATCGCTGATCGCTCAAACAGAATGGACTGAATCTAAAATGCTTTTTTTATCTTTGTAATCGCTCGTAAAATTGACATCTACTATTGTATTAAATAACAACTAAAATCACTCAATATGCTACCAAAAATAAATCCGACAACAACAAAAGCATGGAAGGCTCTGGAGGCGCATTATGCTTCGTTTAAAGACACTCAAATTAAAGATCTGTTTACCAATGATGCTTCTCGTTTCGAGAAATACTCATTGAAGTTTGAAGATATCCTTTTGGATTTCTCTAAAAACCGATTGGATGACAAAGCGTTGTCGTTGTTGTTACAGCTAGCTGAAGAGTGTGGTTTGAAAGAAGCCATCGCCAGCGAGTTTTCAGGCCAACGAATCAATGTCACTGAGGATCGCGCGGTGCTTCATGTAGCTTTGCGTAACCGTAGCAATACGCCTATTTTGGTTGATGGTAAAGATGTAATGCCTGAAATTAATGAGGTATTGGAGCAAATGAAAAACTTTTCCGAAAGCATCATTTCGGGTGATTGGAAAGGATATACCGGCAAACCCATTACCGATATTGTAAATATTGGCATTGGAGGTTCCGATCTGGGGCCATTGATGGTCATTGAGGCGTTAAAGTCGTACAAAAAAGAAAATATAAATCTGCATTTTGTATCGAATGTAGATGGAACACACATTGCTGAAACCTTAAAGTTGGTTAATCCTGAGACCACGTTATTTATTGTAGCGTCGAAAACCTTTACCACGCAAGAAACCATGACCAATGCCAACAGTGCAAAAAGTTGGTTTTTGAGTGCGGCTAACGATGAGTCATTTGTAAAAAATCATTTTGCAGCATTGTCTACAAATGTCGATGCGGTTTCTGCCTTTGGTATTGACACCAAAAACATGTTCCGCTTTTGGGATTGGGTAGGTGGTCGTTATTCGGTTTGGTCGGCCATCGGCTTATCAGTAGCTTGTGCTATTGGGTTCGATAAATACGTCGGGTTTCTTGAAGGAGCACACGCCATGGATAATCACTTTAAAACAGCTGATTTTGATCAGAATATTCCGGTAATATTGGCACTAATTGGCGTTTGGTATAACAACTTCTATGGTGCCGAAACAGAAGCAATCCTTCCTTACGACCAGTACATGCATCGTTTCTCTGCTTATTTTCAGCAAGGAAACATGGAAAGTAACGGGAAATATGTCGATCGTAATGGAGAGCCCGTAACCTATCAAACCGGCCCGATTATTTGGGGCGAACCGGGTACTAATGGTCAGCATGCCTTTTATCAATTGATTCACCAGGGAACCAAGTTAATTCCTTGCGACTTCCTGGCTCCGGCAATTAGCCACAATCAACTTGGTGATCATCATCCGAAGTTGCTAGCGAACTTTTTTGCACAAACCGAGGCGATGATGGTAGGAAAAACGGAAGCTCAAGTCGTGGACGAATTTAAAGCTGCCGGAAAATCGGATGAAGAAATTCAGGCATTAAAGAATTTTAAAATCTTTCAAGGGAACATCCCAACCAATTCCATTTTATTTAAGAAACTAACGCCACATACCCTGGGTGCTTTGGTTGCCATGTACGAACACAAAATATTTGTTCAGGGGATCATCTGGAACATCTACAGTTTCGATCAGTGGGGTGTCGAACTTGGTAAACAGTTGGCCAACAATATTCTTCCTGAATTAACAAATGAAGAATCTATTTCAACACACGATGCATCGACCAATGGATTGATCAATGCATATAAAGAAATGCGATAACGAAATTTTGATCTAATTAATGAAGAGGTATTCCAGATGGACTACCTCTTTTTTATGGGTTGACGTGTAGACGCTTGGGTCGAACTATCCTAATGATAAATCGAATGTAACAGGAAAACCAGCAGGCAATATTCCCCGCAGTTTATCTCAATTTTCCGGTCAATTCTTTGATCTCAATTGAGGGTGGAACATTTTCGTAAAGGATATTGTACACCGCCTCACAAATAGGCATTTTCACCTTGAATACCTCATTAATCTCATGAATTGACTTGGTAGCATAATAGCCTTCAGCCACCATGTGCATCTCAATCTGAGCAGTTCGGGTGGTGTATCCTTTTCCAATCATTGCACCAAATGTGCGATTTCTTGAAAACTGAGAATAAGCAGTTACCAGTAAATCGCCCAGATAGGCTGAGCTCTTAATATCGCGGGTTATCGGATGTACCTTATCTACAAAACGTTTAATTTCCTGAATGGCATTGGCTACAAGTACTGCCTGAAAATTGTCACCATAGCGCAAACCATGCACAATGCCCGAAGCAATAGCGATAATATTTTTTAATACCGATGCGTACTCTGTCCCAAAGATATCGTCGGAAACATGCGAACGGATATAAGGGCATTCTAATCGGGATGCAAAATCACGAGCTCGTTTAATATCCGGGCAGGCAATCGTCAGGTACGACAAACGTTCGAGCGCTACTTCCTCTGCATGACAGGGCCCGGCAATCACACCAATCCGGTCATACGGAACTTTATAGCTTTCTTTTAAATAGGTTGCAATAATCTGGTTGGTTTCAGGAACAATTCCTTTAATGGCAGACACGATGAATTTATTGCTGATATCGGCTGTCAGATCCTTAAGCGAATCATGTAAAAAAGCCGAAGGAATCGTCAACACCAACACATCTGACTCTTCAATAATTTGATTGATGTCATTAAAGAAGACGATTTGATCAATATCAAACTCAACCCCTCGCAAGTAGTTTGGATTGTGCCTATACCGTTTGAATTGCTCAATATTCTCACTACTTCGGAGGTACCAATTAATGCTTTCAACATTATTCAGTAATATTTTTGCCAAAGCTGTTGCCCAACTTCCACCTCCGATAATCGCTATTTTGGGTTCTACATACATAATCAGTAGCTCCGGCTATGCCAGCCATTGCTTTACATCATCCATTGAAGGGTTTGTAAGCCCAAGTTTGTTTTTTTTATTGAAACCACAAAGGTCATTGAAAAATTTTCCTGGTTTCGCTTCTTTCAAAGCCTCCGTTTTTTGAAATCCAAGTTTACGAACAACTTCGACCCATTCGGCTGGAATGCCCATTTCTACGAACATTTCATCTGTATCAACCGCAGCTTTTTTCTCCGGTCTCATTTGTGGGAAAAATAATACATCCTGAATTGACATGTTATTGGTCATAAACATTGTCAGCCGGTCAATTCCAATTCCCATTCCCGATGTTGGAGGCATACCATACTCCAAGGCACGCAAAAAGTCCTGATCGATAAACATGGCCTCATCATCTCCTTTTTCCGAAAGCTTCATCTGATCTTCAAAACGCTCGCGCTGATCAATCGGATCATTCAACTCCGAGTAGGCATTGGCCAATTCTTTTCCATTTACCATCAACTCAAAACGCTCGGTCAATTCGGGATTGTCACGATGCTTCTTGGTGAGTGGCGACATTTCAATTGGGTAGTCTATAATAAACGTTGGCTGGATGTAATTGTGTTCACATTTTTCACCAAAAAGTTCATCAATCAATTTTCCCTTACCCATCGATGGATCGGTTTCAATATCTAATGCTTTACAGATTTCACGAAGTTCGGCTTCTGCTTTTCCGGCGATATCATGCCCCGTGTGCTCCAGAATAGCTTCCCGCATGGTCACCCGAGGATACGGACGCTTAAAGTCGATCATTTTATCGCCAACAGGAATCTCGGTTTTTCCATGAAGTGCTAAAGCCACACGCTCCACCATCTCTTCTGTAAAATCCATCATCCACTTGTAATCTTTGTACGCGACATAGATTTCCATCACGGTGAACTCCGGGTTATGAGTCCGGTCCATTCCTTCGTTGCGGAAGTCTTTGGCAAATTCATACACGCCCTCAAAACCACCAACAATTAAACGCTTCAAGTAAAGCTCATTGGCAATTCGCAAATACAGCGGAATGTTTAAACTATTGTGATGGGTAATAAACGGGCGGGCAGCGGCTCCTCCTGGAATGGCTTGCAAAATAGGCGTTTCCACCTCCATGTATCCTCGTTCGTTAAACATCTCGCGCATGGTGTTGACAATTTTTGTGCGCTTAATGAAAGTATCTTTCACTTGTGGATTAACCACCAAATCGACATAGCGTTGACGGTAACGTTGCTCCGGATCAGTAAATGCATCGTAGGTTTTCCCTTCCTTTTCCTTCACAATCGGAAGCGGACGAAGTGATTTTCCTAGTACCGTAAACTCTTTTACATGAACGGATTTCTCTCCGACCTGCGTAGTAAACGCAAATCCCTTCACGCCAATGATGTCGCCAATATCCAACAGCTTTTTGAAAACCTCATTGTATAAGGTTTTGTCATCTCCCGGGCAAATTTCATCACGATTAAAATACATCTGAATACGACCAGAATCGTCCTGCAATTCAGCAAATGAAGCTTTCCCCATAATTCGGCGACTCATAATCCGTCCCGCTAAAACAACCTCCTGATAATTCTCCTTCTCAGGATCAAAATTGTCCTTTATCTCTTTTGCCTTCGTATTCACCGGATACTGCTCTGCCGGGTAAGGTTCAATTCCTAACTCACGCAATCTGGCCAATGAATTTCTGCGGATCACTTCTTGCTCGCTAAGCTCTGCTATACTCATGGGTACTTTTCAGTTTGAAATATTTCTAAAAAAATCAGGTGCAAATATAACAAAGAAATGCTGATTACATTCCAAAGTCTATCTCAAACTAAATATAACATAATCAACATTTTGAGACTCTTATCTTGCTATTGATAATTTTATAACAAGTCTAATGATTTGAATGGGTGAAATTTAGATTCGAATATCGCTTTATTGTTAACAGAATGTCAACGATATGGCGTGCTTTCGTTTTCCAGATCGCCAAGCATTGCTTATCTTTGACAAATTAAATTTGTGCACCCAAAACGAGGAAGAAGTAATCAGCAAGAATGGATAAAATCTGGAACATTAAAACTCAAGGCGATGCCAATGTTATCAAGCATTTATCTGCTGCCCTCAACGTAAATATGGTTATTGGAAACCTGTTAGCACAACGAGGAATTTCAACTTACGCCGAAGCAAAATCTTTTTTCCGACCACGCCTTTCCGATTTACATGATCCATTCCTGATGAAGGACATGGACAAAGCCGTTGAACGACTTGAACGCGCCATTGAAAACGAAGAAAAAGTATTGATTTATGGCGACTATGATGTTGACGGAACGACCTCGGTCGCTTTGATGTACCAATTTTTACGTAGCCGGATTAAAAATCTGGACTATTATATTCCTGACCGTTATTCGGAAGGTTACGGTATTTCGCCGCGAAGTATTGACTTTGCAGAGGAAGAAAAAATTTCGCTTATTATCGTTTTGGATTGTGGAATTAAAGCAGTTGAAAAAATAAAAAATGCCAAAGATCGCGGTATTGACTTTATCATTTGCGATCATCACAACCCTGATGATGTCATTCCCGAGGCGGTTGCGGTGCTTGATGCCAAACGCCCGGATTGCAACTATCCGTTCAAAGAGCTTTCCGGATGTGGAGTTGGTTTTAAACTGCTTCAGGCCTACACACAAAAAAATGATGTCCCGATTGTTGAGCTCTACGATTTACTTGATCTTGTCGTTGTCAGTATTGCTTCCGACATTGTTCCGGTAGTTGGAGAGAACAGGGTGCTGGCCTATTACGGGCTTCGCAAACTAAATTCGAACCCCAGCCTCGGATTGAAAACCATCATCCAAATGTCGGGCCTTGTGGGGCAAGATATTTCGGTGAGCGATATTGTTTTTAAAATTGGACCACGCCTGAATGCTTCAGGTCGAATTGAACACGGTAAAAAATCAGTGGCAATCATGGTGGTTACTGAAGAAGAAGAAGCCATCGAACTCGGCAATGAAATCAATTCGTACAACGAGATACGCAAAACGTTGGATCGTGACATTACCCAGGAAGCACTGGATATGATCACCCACGATCCGAACCAAAACGAACGTAAAGCAACGGTGCTATACAACCGCGACTGGCACAAAGGAGTCGTTGGCATTGTGGCCAGCCGGTTGACTGAGCATTATTACCGTCCAACTGTCATCCTTACCGAGTCAAACGGCATGGCAACAGGTTCAGCACGCTCCGTAAAGAATTTTGATTTGTACGAAGCAATTGGTTCGTGCAGCGACCTTTTGGAATCGTATGGCGGACACATGTACGCTGCCGGTTTAACCATGAAAATTGACAACATCCCGGCATTCACCCGTCGGTTTGAAGAAATCGTGGCCAATAGCATTACGAAGCAACAGCAAACGGAAACGATGGATGTGGATGCCAAAATTCAACTTTCAGAAATCACACCCAAGTTCTACCGTATTCTGAAACAGTTTGCTCCGTTTGGACCTCACAATATGGATCCGGTTTTTGTCACCGAAAATGTGCTTGACAGTGGTACCAGCCGCTGTGTTGGCCGTCAGCTGGAACACCTTAAGCTTGATCTGGTTGAACCAACCGGAAACTCATCAGTATTCCCGGCCATCGCTTTTAATCAGGCTGATCATTACGATGCCATCAGCCAAGGTTTACCTTTTGACATTTGTTATTCGATAGCCGAAAATGTTTTTAGAGGTAAAACAAATATCCAGCTTTATATCCGCGACATTTCCGCAAAACTATATTAACACTCGCTAACTAAATTTCAATTAAATGACTAAGCTGAAAATGAATGAAAACCAGAACCAATTTACAGGACGTAATATGGTTTTGGGCGTGCAATTTTTGTTTGTAGCCTTCGGAGCAACTGTACTTGTTCCGCTTCTGGTTGGTATCGATCCTGCCGTGGCTCTATTCACTGCCGGAATTGGAACGCTAATTTTTCACCTGATAACAAAAGGAATGGTTCCCGTATTTCTGGGCAGTAGCTTTGCTTTTATTGCTCCAATTATTGAAGCCACGAAACTTTATGGCTTACCGGGAGCACTATCCGGAATTGTTGCGGTTGGTATTGTATACACAGCCGTTTCGGCACTCGTAAAATGGCGGGGCATAAAACTCATCGAGCGCCTTTTCCCTGCTACAGTAGTTGGTCCGGTAATCATGATTATTGGTTTGTCACTGGCAGGAACAGCTATCGATATGTCCAAAACACATTGGCCCATTGCTGTCATTAGCCTGGCTACAGCTGTTATTGTGGTCGTATTCACCAAAGGCTTAATCAAATTGATTCCTATTTTCATTGGCATCGTCGTTGGGTACATTGCCGGCCTGGTATTTGGCGTTATCGACTTCACCCCAATAAAAGAAGCTGCCTGGCTTCAGCTTCCCGGATTTATCGTGCCTGAATTTAACTGGAATGCTATTTTATATATGATTCCTGTCGCAGTGGCCCCAATTATCGAACACGTAGGCGACATGTACGCAATTGGTGGCGTGGCTGATAAAAACTTTATTGAAAAGCCCGGTTTACACCGCACCTTACTAGGCGATGGTATTGCCACCGGACTTGCAGGTATGGTTGGAGGTGTTCCAAATACGACTTACTCTGAAGTTACAGGAGCCATTGCCCTAACAAAAGTAACCAACCCATTCATCTTGCGAATTGCTGCAATTACTGCGATCGTTTTTTCATTGATCGGAAAGGTCAGCGGTATTCTGAAAACCATCCCTCAAGCAGTATTGGGAGGAATCATGCTTTTGCTTTTTGGATTAATTGCCTCTGTCGGCATAAAAACACTGATCGACTCAAAAACCGATCTTTCACAAATTCGAAATCAGGTGGTTGTTTCTATCGTGCTGACTATCGGAATTGGAGGTGCAGTTATTTCCTGGGGCAATTTTTCACTCGCAGGAATTGGACTGGCAGCTGTTGTTGGAATTTTACTGAATCTGATTTTACCGGGAGAATCAAAAAAAGTTAACGTAGAAGGTTAAGAATAAAATCATACAACCAAAAAGGCAGGAAAAACCTGCCTTTTTTTTATTCATCTAACGGCTCAATAATGCCGTAATAACTCACCGACTGCCTACGGTTGGAAAGAATACTCATGGAAGCATAACCACTGTCGCCAGCATGGATATCAATCTTGTAACTGTCCTTTGCGGTGTCTACTTCAATTCGGATTTCATAAGAGTCTTTTTTGTCATTCCTCTCAACTTCCAGAACCTTAGCGACCTCTTTAAATTTGATACCTCCTTCGGTACTGCCATAATCCGATTGATAAGCCCGCCCATAAAAAGGCAACCAGGATTCAACCTGCATGCTATCTACGGAAAAATCGTAAGTTGAAGTTAAATTGATCGTTCCTCCACTCATTGGTGTCACCGAGCGAGCAGTAAATTTAAACTGCCTGCTTTCGATTAACGCTTTGATATTTTCTTTTTTATCTGTCTCTTTCTGCGCCATAGAAAAACCTGAAAACACTAGAAGCAACAGAATTACACTTGTCATTTTTTTCATCACTCTAAATCATTTAATGCAATTATAAACCAATCAAAATAAATGCCATAGTCCTCAAATAAACAATCGTTAACATTTTAAATTACGAAACAGCAGGTAAAAAAGTTAACCTGTGTAAGCTTGATAAAAAAACTACGGACTTAAATTAAATATGGAGAGTTAAGAAAACGTTGACGCGTGCCGACAATCAGAAACGAAAGGAATTTATTTTTTAGGAGGTAATTGAATCGTATACTGGTATGAAGTACCTGAAGCCGACTTTTGTTCTTTGTCCGATTTTACTGAATAATTGTACGAGACCCCTTTGGGCTTGTGTTCATCCAGACGAAAATTTATCCTGAGCTTTTTCCATGCTTTTAATCGTACCCCACGATTCTTCACCCTACCGTAGTGCATCATTTTCACCAACCGGACAGCTTCCTCGTCGCAACCAAAGCCAATGCCATTATCTACCTTTACCTGCAACACTTCACCTTCGTCATTAATTTCGGCTTGTAAATAGACTGTTCCCTGAATTTCATTTTCCAACGCTTGTTTGGGATAAACCAAATGCTCTTTGATAAAAGCTTTGAATGACTCATTTCCTCCCGGATATTCGGGTCGATGTAAAAATTTCCTGTCGGATTTTTTCATGTGTTTATAATTGTTTATTTTTCGCAACACATGGAACTCGCTTTAAACAATCATACTTCTGTGTGTGAATATTTTACATGCTCGTTTCATTGCAGGTATTGGTAAACGACAAACGAAGTTCTACAAATTGCAGGTTAATTGCAAATATCAACCATTGTTCTTTTACTCCCAAATTAAAGAGCAATCCTCGGCAGTAAAAAATGGAAGTATGTGGTATCTAAAACCCCTTATTTCGATTTGAAAATTTCAATCCCGGTAAAATTCAAAAATGAAGCAACCATCAAGCAATTCATCAACGTTGTCAATAAACCAAGACAGACAAATTGATAACGGAAATCTGAGAATAGATTCTATTGTTTTATGCTGAATTAAGCATTCGCCTTTTTACTTACTGCATTTTCAGCATTCAACAACGGATTGGCATACATTTTAACAAACAACTCCTGCTGACGCTTTGAATCTCCTTCTCCAATTGTATCGACTAAATCCTGAAGTAATTCTGAAAACTTATCACGCGTCGCCTCTTCAATTTTGTCGGCATGTTCATCTTTACCGTTCATTAAATCGGCTGCTAAGTAATTATTCGGCCAAAGTTTGTAGTTTTTGTAAATCCGCTCGTCAATATAATCAGCTAGCTGCTGAACGCTCTCGTTGGCTGTTTCAGCTTTTGCAAACTCTTCCAACGGTGCATCAATTGGCTTACCAAACGAAAAGTGAACCCTTCCTTTCGGACGAGTTAATCCAAAAGCCATGCTCTTCAAATCATCAGCCTGTGTCTTTTCAAACCCCTCACTTTCGCGTTTATAAATCTCTTCAACCTTTGAGATTCCGCAAGGCTCACGCTCATAGGAAATAGAAAGGGGCACAATTTGCAGTTCATGAAAACCTTCAACAAAGTCCTTATCGTTGCTTAAGTTCAACATTTTAAGCAACGCTTGTTGCGTTTGGTCATTTCCGTCTTTTGTCCTTCCTTCGCGCTGAGCAATCCAAACCGATCGGTTTCTGCTGGTAATGGCTTCACGAATATAGGTAGAAAGCTTTTTCGAGGCCATCAGCAATTCTCGGGCAGGCAAATTTCGTTTAACAACAAAAGCCCGGTTTAACTTTACCGCATGAACAATCCAATCGTAAATCAACAAGTTGTTGCCGATTGCAATTTCGGTGGTATTCATTCCAGCCTTTACAATGGTATAGTTTAAAAGCGCTGCATCCAAAATAATATCTCGATGATTGGAAATGAACAAATAACTTTTCGATTTATCCAACTGATCCAAACCACTCCACGTTACGCCACAAGTTGTCTTTTTAATAATCCAATCAGCAACCAACGAAAGCATAAAAGTCAACTGCAACTCCTCTACTGTCTGGATTTTCGACAACATTGCTTTCGCCTGAGCACGTTGGTTTTCATCCTGAAAAATAAATTGAAGTACCTCTTGAAAAATATCGTCTTTCAGCAATACGTTAATGTAGTGATTAACTTCATGGTCTTCATAAGGTCGAATATCGTCATAGTTCATTTTCACCCCAATCCTTTAAGCATTTGCCGCAAAGATATAAAATCAACTCAAAACTTGAATCTTAACTGAAATTTAACTTCAGTCTTTTTGCCACCATCAATCTGGCTATAACCACTACCCAGCTTGTCAACCCCAAGAAACCAGCTTCTTGCAACTTTCATCCAAACGTCAATCTTTTCACATATTTTAACTTTTCCATTTGCATAGATACGTATTCCTTTACCATAAAAGGCGGGAACAGAAAACTGGTAAAGCAGATCATTTTCAAAAGCATAAACCCTCGAATCGTAGTCGTCAGTATGAAAATAAGCCAGCCTCAACCACCATGCCTGCGAATTACTTTTACTGTGAAAACCGACATCCTGAAAGACCATCCAACCAAATGATTTTTGCTCGTGTTGATACCAAATACACTCCCATCTGCTTTTTGAGATAAGCTGTTCCCAAAGAATACCTTCAACCTGAATCCGAACCTTTTCCCTAGATTGTTCCAGGTTTAACTTTGTGAAATCGCCATTCGCTTTTACCGGCTTTTTCTCTAAAAAGTAACGGGAGTACACCTTCCAGTCCTGAGTAACCTTATAATCCAACTGAAGCAAATACTCCTGTCCCTTTCCGGGCGCAACAGTTGTATATTTTATCCAGTTATATCGAAAAAAATCAGCGTACATGCGGAGGCTGACTCCCGCGATGGGTTGAACCACTGCTCCAAAATAAACGCCTTGTTCGTCATTCACTTTGCTTCCTTCGGTGAAAGCCCCTGCCAATGGGGCATTGTAGTTTTTACCAATATTTCGGTACAAAACAGACAGTCCGATCTGATCTGCCGGATTAGCCTGCACCCCTTGAATAAATGCCGTTCCTCTTGTACTGGACCAGGCTGTTTCTCCAAAAAAGAAATAACGGTTCAGCCCATACTTGTAGCTCAATCCGAGATTACTCACCTGTCTTCCGTCAAACAGAAAAAGGTTGTAGTCTGCCAGTTTTCGTTGCAATGGAAGCTCATAGCGAAAATGAATTCCGGTTAATCCAACGGATAGTTTATCGAAAGAAAAACTCAGGTTCGTTCCGGCAGTAAAGGCCCTGACCGAGTTTTTATCGTCAATTTCGTTTTGGCTCCGGTGCAAACCCGAAGTTTGAAAAGAAGTAAAAACAGCAGCCCCATCAACGCTGTCTTTATTTGCATCAAACCGCTTATAGGAAACAAATGAACTCCATTGGAATTTTCCTAAATCCAGACTTGTTGCCACGCCGCGCAAAAAGTTGTTCTCGTCAGTTGATGAATAGCTCTTTATACCCTGATTGAATTTCGACTTTCAGGACGGAAAGCATCGTCTTTATTTGGGCGACTATCT
>NZ_JBSQYS010000066.1:0-13024 GCF_055140945.1 Sunxiuqinia sp. | reverse complement strand
TAAAACAATTCTGGCCGAATAGGGCAGCGTGCGAATCGCCCAATAATCCGGCTATTGGAATCGGATTCTCAAAAATGACAGAAGAATCGGTTTCACCAAAAATCTCATTGCTGAAGCGTACTTCCGGGAACATGTTTCCATGAAGGCCAAATAATCCGATTAGTTCATCATCCCATTTTAGGGTGTGAATATTGAAAAGCATGGTGCGGCAGGCATTTGAGTAATCAGTAGCATGTACTTTGCCATCGGTTAGTTTCCACAAAAGCCAGGTGTCCATGGTTCCCATCAAAAGTTCGCCCTTTTGAGCTTTTTCCTGCAAGCCTTCTACATTATTCATGATCCAGTGCAGGCGGCTGGCCGAAAAATACGGATCAATAATTAATCCGGTTTTTTGTTGAATGAGCTTACTGTATCCTTTTGCTTTTAGTTCATTACAATAAGGTGTTCCGCGTTGGCATTGCCACACTGTAGCATTATAAACCGGTTGTCCGGTGGTTTTATCCCAAATCATTATCGTCTCCCGTTGATTTGTAACTGCTAAACAAGCAATTTCATCTTCGGTAGAGTTAGCTGCCGCAAGAGTTTCTTTGATTGCACTTATTGTATTGTTGAAAATCTCAATGGGATCGTGCTCTACAAATCCGGGCTGAGGGTAATATTGTTGGTGTGGTATGGTACTTCGGAATTCAAGCTTTCCTTTTTGGTTGAAAAGGATTGTTTTTGTAGCTGAAGTACTTTGGTCAATGGCTAAAATGTACTTTTTCGACTTATCCATTTTTTGTTTCAGAATTTATGCCCTCCGCGACTCAAACACAAACAGAAGGTATTTTCATTAATTTTCGAAAACAAAAATAAAAGAAAATAATCGAAAATAAAAGAAAGGGCAAGGAAATGTTTTGAAATGGAAAAAATCTTCTTGTTTTGTTTAAATTGCTTAAATATAATTCGTTAGTGATCCTACAGATTGCAGGCTGGTTTCTATGCCAGGATCATTTTAATATCGTTCCGTTGGAGCATTTCTATCTCATCCTCGCTAATTTTTGAATCTGTAATCAAATAGTCAATTAGCGAAAGTGCTCCAAGGCTGGCAAAGGAACTTTTCCCAATCTTGCTGGAGTCGGCAACGAGGTATACTGCGTTGGCTGATTCAATCATGGATCGTTTTACGCAGATGTCGCTAATGCTGGGGTAGGTGAGTCCTGACTTTAAGGTGATTCCGGCAGTAGCAAGAAATAGCTTGTCAACATGAAGGTCGTTGAAGAAGTCGGCCGCTTTCTGTCCTGTTAATGAAAGTGTTGGTGCTTTAAATTCACCGCCGGTAAGTACCAGGTTAACTTCGGGGTCGGCACCAAGGATTAGTGCAATGTTGAGCGAGTTTGTAATTACGGTTAGGTTTTTAAACCCGCTGATGATTTTTGCAATCTCCGTTGTTGTGGAGCCGGAATCCAGAATAATCGTGTCTCCGTCATTGATATGTGCTAATGCTTTTTTTGCAATAGCAGCTTTCTCTGCCAAAAATTCCTGATTTTGAAGGGCAATGTTTTTTACATTTAATCCAATGTCTTTCAAATAAGCACCTCCGTGCTCCCGTTCAATGTACCCGTCCTTTTCAAGTTTTTCCAGATCCTGACGAATCGTTACTTCGGTTACTTTGAAGATTTTGCTAAGTTGAAGAACCTTGGCGTGTCCGTCTTCTCTGATCATTTCCAGTATTTTCTCGCGGCGTTGATTCGGTAGCATGATAGTTGGGGATTTTAAATTCGTATTAATTCAGCAATTGAGTTTAGGTATTTAATCAGCTTTTTAATCGTGATTAGTTTAATGCCATGTTTTTCTGACAGTTTAACCAGATCAGGATAACGTGCCATTGTTCCATCCGGATTCATGATTTCAACCAATGCCCCGACCGGTTTTAATCCGGCAAGTCTGGGGAGCTCTACCGACGCTTCGGTGTGCCCTGGCCTTGCAAAAAGTCCATTTGGGTGTGCTTTAATTGGAAAAATGTGTCCGGGACGTCCGAGTTCTTCCGGCTGAGTTGATTCATTGGCCAGCGCATTGAGAGTTTTAGCACGGTCGTGTGCCGATATGCCGGTCGTACATCCCTGTCTGAGTAAGTCAACCGAAACCGTGAAATTGGTACTATGCGATGCCGTGTTTTTAGTCACCATCATATCAAGTTCCAGTTCGCTGCATCGTTCTTCGGTTACCGCAGCACAAATAAGTCCTCTGCCGTTTTTAGCCATGAAATTGACAATCTCGGGGGTTACTAATTCTGCAGCTGCAATAAAATCACCTTCGTTCTCGCGATGTTCATCATCAGTAACAATAATTACTTTCCCTTGACGAATATCTTCAATTGCTTCCTCTATCTCGTGACGTTGAAACTTACTCATTTAAATAGTATAGGTTGGAAACGCAAATATAGATAAATAAAAAAGAAGCAAAAAGAAAGAAGACGTAAATAGTGTCTACTCGCAAGCTAATGAGATAATTGTATGCTTTGTAGTTCAAGTGGGGATTTTCATTAATTTTCGTTTCTATTTGTTTTTCTGTTTTTTTCTATATCTTGATCCATTATTTACAACTTCATATTTAATACATCGTAACGAGCCTTTTCATGAAAAAGATTGCTATTCTGCTACTGCTTTTCGTTCAAATAACTTCTTTATTTGCAGCTAATCCCGTGAGTCTCTATCGCCTTTTTGAAACTTCTGTCATTAATAATGAAGTTTATCAGAATCGATTTACTGATGTTGAGCTCCTTGTGCAATATCAAGCACCATCAGGAAGATTATTTGATTTTCGCGGATTCTTTGATGGTGATGGGAAAGGCGGTGGAGACATGAATGAAGGTAATGTTTGGAAAATGCGATTTATGCCCAACGAAACAGGAATATGGAAATATGTTTATCGATGGTCGGATGGTACTCCGGGAGGAGATGGTCGTTTTGAATGTACTACAGAAGGTGCCGGGAAGGGAATTTTAAAACCTTACGATAAAAACCCGCACTGGTTTGCGTACAATGGAACCGAGCCCGTTTGGTTGAAATCATACTACGAAACCGGGCATGGCTCAATAGCTCAGGATTTCGACTGGATTATAGAAAATGTGTATGGCAAGTTGGTGGAGCATGGATACAATCATGTTCAGGTAAACTGGTTGCTTTCACTTTGTTGTTTCGGGCAATACTACAATGATGGCCCAAAGCCGGAGACATTGGATCTGGCTCTTTACGAGGAAGGGAACGTTGATGAAACAATGAAGCTTGACGTTTGGCATCGGATGGAAAGACACCTTGGATGGTTTAACCAACAGGATATTGGCGTGCATATGTTTTTAGGGGTGGATGGGAGTAAAAACGATGCTCCAGCCTGGAAGAAATTGAGCTCGACGCAAAAGGATTTTTTTGTACGTTACCTAGTTGCCCGGCTGGCTCCCTTTGCTAATCTTGCCGGCTGGAATTACGTATGGGAAATCCCGGGAAACCGCGAAGACGAGGAGTTGGGGTTTGCCCGCCTGATCAATCAATACGATATCTTTGAGCATCTGTGTACTTATGAGGATGAGTTTCCAAGAGATAATTTTTACAATTTGCCGGAATATACTTTTGCTGCTGTCGAGAATCATGAGATAGCAGCTCCTGATAAAAACGAAGAGCGGCATCTTTGGAAAGACCCCTGGACACATCACATGGCATGTTTGCTGGGCTATGTAGGTAAGCCGGTTTATATGATTGAAGGAAATGCTTTGTGGCGGCGATTTTGGCAGGAGCGAACGGGAGCAACACAGGATGATCTTCGGCGTTCGGTTTGGGCTTGTGCTACCGCCGGAGCTTCGTTTACCTGGTGTGGTCATGCCAGCGAGTACGAATTGATGGCTCACGGTCCGGAAGGGCTTCCGTTTTATGATGAGAATCCCTACAAGTTGTCAGAAAAATACATTTCTATTTTAAGCGATTTGATGATAAATGAGTTGGCTTTCTATCGGATGACCCCAAGTGATCAGTTGCTGTCGAATCATTCTGCACTACAGGTTTACGCGCTAGCTGAGCCGGGTGAACAATATTTGGTTTTTGCTCCCGATGGTGAGCCGTTTTCGCTGAAATTGGAACAAGGAACCTACTCCAATAACTTTTGGCTAAACACAGAGACTGGGGATAAAAAGACGTTGAAAGAGATTATTAAGGTAAATGGAGATGAGCCGGTGGATTTTACAGCTCCCGATCAGTCCGTTGATTGGGCGCTGGTGATCAGAAAATAATCACCAGCGTTTATTGAGCCATTAATTCGTTTTCTTGGTAAACTTGGTCAGAATTACAATTTGCTGACCGTTTACGCGGCCTTCAATATGCTCGGGGTTATCGTGTACCAACGAGATACCGCGAACAGCTGTTCCGCGTTTGGCAACAAAGCTCGTTCCCTTAACATTCAAGTCTTTAATCAGTACGACGGTGTCGCCGGCTTCAATGGGTACTCCATTGCTGTCGATGTGTTTCGGATCGCTGGTTTCTGTAACTACCGGTTCGCCCGATTTTGCCCATGCCAGCACATCTTCTTCAAGGTAAAGCATGTCGATTAGGTTTTGAGCCCAGCCTTCGCCGCGTAACTTGTTAAGCATACGCCAGGCCATTACCTGCACGGCAGGCACCTGGCTCCACATGCTGTCATTCAGGCAATGCCAGTGGTTTACATCGATCTTCTCAGCATCTTCAATTTGCTCCACACACTTGCTACACAGGAGTGTATTTACGTCAGCTGTAGCATTTGTTTTTGGAGGTACTTGGTAAACACTTAATTCGATGTTTGATCCACACAATTCGCAGGTTGATCCGCTGCGTTCCATTAATTCGTTCTCCAGACTCATCTGTTGTTATTTATTAAAATTATTGATTGGATATACTTTTAAGGGCGGCAAAGATACTTTTATCAATTGAAATCGGGTAATAATCATTAAGACTTTTTAGTCAGGTACTTACTGTGTCTTCAACTTTTATAAACACCTGAATCACACTGTAAAACTAATTCATTTGAAGCAGTGCCATTCTTTTTCTTATTATTCCATTGCGTTAATTTCTCTAAGAAAAGATAAGGATTCCTGTATTTACTTTTTGCATACTTACTTTTTTAAGCATGGCTTTGTTGATTTTTAGATTGGTTTCCAGGCTTTTGTCTGCACGGTTCCAAATGTTATTTAATTCTTGAAAATCCATTTCTTTACGATTTAAAGTTTGAACTTATTTTCTTTTTTAACCGATTTATTTTAGTGGCGACATTCGTTTCGGAAATGCCTACAATACCCGATATCTCAATGTTTTTGTGACCTTCGAGATAAAAAATGATATGAATATAAAGGTAAATAGAATGATTGTGTTACGAAATGTTGAAAAACAAAAAAGGAGGCCGATTGGCCTCCTTTAGTAGACTTAGTGCGAAATGCTTATTTCGTTTTGTCCGGTGCTTCCGGAATTGCAGGCAGCGGTTTGTATTCGGTTTTTACTTTTTCTTTAATGATTTCAATGGCTTTTTGTAATTGTGCGTCGTTGCCCAGGTACTCCTGATAAGGATTGTTATCTAATTCAATATCAGGTTCAACACCATATCCTTCAATTATCCATTCGCTTTTCTCGGAAGAGTAGGAGGCAAATTCCGGCTTGCGAAGCTCGGCACCATCTATAAACGGTAGTGAACCGCTGATGCCTACTACGCCTCCCCAACTCCGGGTTCCGATGACTGTGCCCAGTTTATAGTGTTTAAACGCATAAGGGAAAAGATCACCATCCGATGCTGAATACTTATCGATCAGCAACACTTTGGGACCGAGTAGCATTTGGTTGGGCACAGGAGTCGGATGTGGGTAATTTCGACGGGTATTGGCTCGTTGAGCCACTCGCTGCAATCGTTCAATAAGCATGGGCGAAACATTGCCTCCTCCATTGCCGCGGTCGTCAATTACTAAGCCTTTTTTGTTGAGCTGCGGGTAGAACAACTTCGAAAATTGATTCAGTCCATCCGGCCCCATGTCGGGTACGTGAATGTAACCAACTTCTCCGTTTGTTGCTTTATTTACTTTGCGGATATTGTCCTGAACCCAGTTGTAGTAATATAAGCTCGACTCGTCGGCAATTGGAGTAATTAGCACGCTGTGTGCTCCTTCCTCTGTTGGTTTACTGTTAAGAGTTAACTCCACCTCTTTGTTGGCTTTTCCTACAAGTAATGCAAAAAGATTTTCTGCATTCTTTGTGCTTTGGCCGTTTATCGCGATAATGAAATCGCCTTCCTGAGCATTGACCCCAACTTCCTGCAAGGGTGAACGGAGTTGCTTGCTCCAGTTGGCTCCATCCAATATTCGATCAATTTTAAAATAGCCCGAAGGATCAGTACTGATTTTGGCTCCCAACAGTCCTGTCTTTATTCGTTTGGGTTCGGGACGGTCGCCACTTTGTACATAGGCGTGGCCTACGTTTAATTCGCCAATTAATTCGCCAATAAGGTAAGTTAAATCGTCGCGATGGCGGGCATAAGGAATTAAGACTGCGTACTTGTCGTGCATGGCTTGCCAGTCTAGTCCGTGCATATTTTCAACATAGAAAAAGTCACGCATTTGTCGCCAGCTTTCGTCGTAAATTTGTTTCCATTCAGCTTGGTAATCAACCCAGATTTTCATGTTCGAAAGGTCAATGGGTTCATCGAAAGAAACCTTGGACGAAGGAAGATCGATAACAGCCCATTTCTTGTCTTTAACAACCAACATTTTATTGTGATTAGCCGAAATGGCATAGTTGAAATTGCCTAGTACCGTTTCCTTCTTTTCTTTCAGATCATACAGTTTGGCATTTCGCTCGTCACCATAATTATTGTAGTATACTTTGTTTTCAATACAAGCAACATTGTAATAGTTTGACGCCGCAATTGGAAGAGAAATAATTCGGTTTGAAAGTCCATCGAAATCGATTTTTATTGTTTTGTCCTCTTCCTTATCTTCTGATTTTTCATCGGTTTTCTCTTTGTCATCCATGTTGTTGTCAACTTTTACCGTATCGTTTTCAAGGGCAAAAGGCGAAGAAGTGTCTTTTGATAGAATGGCCAAATATACACGGCTCATGTTTTCGTATGCGTGATTCCACTCCGTGTAACTATAAGTAGGTTTAAAATCGCGCGCTGAAACAAAAGTGATGTATTTACCATCGCTTGAAAAAGATGGTGAGCCTGAATCGTACCAATTGTCGGTAATGTCATGTAGCTTCTCGCTGTCAAGATTATAAACTACAATTTTGGAGAACTGGTTGTCTGTTGGCAAACTGAAGGTTATCCATTTGCTGTCGGGCGACCAGTTGTAGGCGCTGATTAAACCGTATTCAGCCTGTTTTACGGTTGCTATTTTTTTGCTATTGATATCAACATATCGTAATCGTAGTTTTCGATCCGACCACATAATTTTCTTGCTATCAGGCGACCATTCCAGGCTGAATTTGTAGGTATCCGCATTTTTCGTCAGCTGGATTGGTTCGGCATTGCCTTTTTGGTCTTCGATGTAAACTTCAAATTCACCTGATTTATCAGAAAGGTAAGCGATGTACTTCCCATCGGGAGACCAAACTGCAGTTCGTTCGTGCGCCCCCGGAGTTTTCGTGAGATTGTAAGTAATCCCTTTTTCAGAAGGGACACTAAAAACGTCGCCACGAGCTGAAAAGACGACTCGCTCACCGTTTGGCGAAATATCGCCATCGGTAATGTGTTTCGCTGCATCTTTCCATTCGTTTCGTGCATAAATAAAATCATTCTCAATTTGTACCGGAACTTTAACGGGCGTTTTGTCTTTAACGCTCATTTTGTAGATGTAACCGCCATTTTCAAAAACAATGTAATCGCCACCAATCGATGGAAACTTAATGTCGTATTCAGTAAAATTGGTGACTTTTTCTACCGTCTTAGTTGTGATGTTATAAACGAAAAGGTTCATCGTGCGGTCGCGATCGGAGAGAAAGAAAATCTCGTCGCCAGCCCACATTGGGAAAATATCCTGTGCATCGTTATCCGTAATCTGGGCGACTTCCTTGGTGTCGAAATCAAAGATCCAAACATCGTCAGCCATTCCACCTTTGTAGTATTTCCAGGTTCTGAATTCACGAAAAACCCGGTTGAAAGCCAATTTTTTGCCATCAGGTGAGTAGCTGCAAAAGCCACCTTCCGACAAGGGTATCTCGGTTGACAAACCTCCGTTTGCTGGTATTTTAAACAGCTGCCCTTTAAAGGAGTTGAAACTTTGTTTGCGTGATCGGTAAACAATGTTTTTACCATCGGGAGTCCAACTCATTACAATGTTGTTTGGCCCCATCCGATCCGATATTTTATCGCGATTCAATGTTGCCGTGTAGGTTAACCTGCACGGCGAACCGCCAGATGCCGGCATTACAAATACTTCGGTGTTACCATCGTATTGGCCCGTAAAGGCCAGCTGGCTGCCGTCGGGTGAAAAGTGGGCAAACATTTCAAAACCAATGTCGTTGGTTAGCTTCCGGGCTGTGCCGCCATTAGCCGGAACCGTGTATAAATCGCCAGCGTAGGTAAACACGATTTGATTACCAGAAATGGTGGGGAATCGCAGAAGTCTTGCTTCTTCGGGTTGTGCAAAAATACTACTCGAACCGAGTAGAAAGATAAAAATCAATGCATAAAAATTTCTAATCATACTTTTCACTTTTAATTTTCTTTAATATCGTTGTTGTGTTTCAGTATTTAGTATTGGTGTTATTTCTGTCATATCATTACAGAATAAATACGTCAATATTAATATTGTTAACAGGTAGTATTGCCAAAAAGTTATTTCTTTTTGAAATGAAGGGGTTTTGTTGAAAGTCTGAACATAAATTCCCAATCATTGTCCTATTTTGTGAGCACAAATTTTAGTCAGTTTTTATTGAATAGTCAACAGATATTATGATTCACCTCTTACTTATTCGTCACGGAGAAACCATTGAGAATGCCAACAATATTTGCCAGGGACAGCAACACGGTCAATTGTCTGATTTGGGAGTTCAGCAAGCAAAGAAATTAGCGTTAAAACTACGAGATGAACCGCTGAATTTTTTGATATCCAGTGATTTGAAACGAACAGTTGACACATCCAATGAAGTTTTAAAATTTCATCCTGACTTAAAGCTGGAAATAGAACCATTGTTGCGCGAGCGATCATTACCCCTGTGGGAAGGCAGACCATTTCCGAAAAACTGGAGGTGGGAGTATTTGCCTGAAGGTTCGGAAACCAATGAGGACATGATGGCACGAGCTTCCGTTTTTATTCAGAAACTATTGAAAGATTACGATGGCAAACGTGTTGCTGCCGTTACTCATGGTGGCTTGCTGCGGGCGTTTCGCACGGTAATTGAAAACAAGCCGGCCTCCGATTATTTTTCATGGGAAGCCAGTAAAAACACCTCGCTTAGCCGGATTGAATTGCATCCTGATGGCAACCATCGTTTCCTGGAAATTAACAACACCGATCATTTAGACCTAAGCACGCCTCAAACGAATCAGTCATTTTCCTAAATAAGGTGCCGGAATCTTGCATCACACTTCATCTTGATATGGAATGGTCTTGAGTTCAATATTAATACTCACCATTGAGATTAAAATAAACATTATTACAAGCACGATCTCCGGTCAATCTCGAAGATTTTGAGGCGAGAAGTTGAGAAATTCAATTAACGAAGTTCCCGGGGAATAGATGAATTCTTTTTTTTTGCTGATGATTAAAATTAATTCAGTTTTAAATTATGGGCAATGTTGTTCGCAAAATGATCTCAATACGTTAGTCTTTGAAAAAAGATGTATTTTCGATGCAAATTTGAAAGCGAAAACACAATGATTTTAGATAAACATCCAGAAGCAGAGGCGTTGATTTTTGATTTAGATGGAACGCTGTCCGATTCACTTCCTGTGCACATTGCTACCTGGGAAATTGTTTGTGAAAAGTATAATTGTAAGTTTGATCCGGCAATTGTATACGAATTAACCGGAATGCCGACTATTCAGTTTGCGTATCGCATTATAAAAGACAACCAGTTGGAAGGTGCTGATCCGGAAGAAATGGTAAAAATGAAGCAACAAACTTTTTGGAAAATGCTTGGTGGTCTTCGCGCACACGACTTGGTGGTGAACTTGGTACACAAATACCATGGCAAAATTCCGATGGCCGTTGGTACTGGAGCAAATCGAAAAAGTGCTGAGCTGCAATTGCATGCCTTGGGTATTTACGACAAGTTTGATGCGATTGTAACAGCCGACGATGTAACCGAGCACAAACCGGAACCTCAGACTTTTTTAAAATGTGCGGAGCTAATCAATACAAGTCCTGCGAAATGCCACGTTTACGAAGATGGAGTTTTAGGGATGCAGGCTGCAAAAACTGCAGGTATGTTTTTAACTGACGTTCGCCCTTTTCTTGAAAATTAGTTCCACATTCAAAATAAAAACTGATTCTTTTTGAGCAATTTTACCTTTTTCCAGCACTAATTCTATGCAAAACTACTTGCTATCTTTTGTTACGGTATTGCCTTTGTTTTTAGCGGTTTTGGCTGGACTTCTATTTAGTCGCACCCAATCGTTTAAAACGGAATGGATTGGTGTTTTAAATGATTATGCGCTTTGGATTGGATTTCCTGCACTCATTTTGGTTGCGCTGTTCAAGCTGGACGTTCCGCTAAGCGCATATATCGGATTTATTGGATGGAACTCTGCTTATATTGTATTTAGCATGTTGTTGGCTTTTCCCGTTGCTAAAGTATTTCGTTTGTCTACCAACACCTTGCGAACATTGGTTTTGGCCTTTTCATTTGGCAACGTAGCCTACCTGGGAATCCCGGTTCTTGTAAATGTATATGGCGAATCAGTTTTAGCTGAATCCACTTTAATTTCTGCAATCTATCTGTTTTGGCTATTTACCTTGGGGATTGTTTTGGTTGAATTGAAAGGGGAGGAGACAGTGAAAGTATCGCAGGTAGCTAAACGGCTATTGACCAATCCGTTGTTGATTGCTGTTTTTCTGGGTCTGTTTGTCTCTGTTTTTAACATTGGAATGCCACAAGTCCTCATTGAAAGTCTCGATTTATTTGCGATGTCAGTTACTGCGGTGGTTCTATTTTCGTTAGGCTTATTTTTAGGATCACATCCTCTGGGTAAACTAAAAGAGTGGCTTCCTGTAGCTGCTTTTTCCGTGGTGATTCTGTTTTTGCTGCCGATGCTTTTTTGGGGTGTTGTAAGATTAGCCGATGTTTCTTTTGATATGCGGGCAAGTGTATTGGAAGCTGCCATGCCAATGGGATTAACTCCCTATGTTTTGTCGGTGAAATATAATTTGAATGCGTCTTTTGCCTCGAAAGTTGTTGTTTTAAGTACCGTTTTATCTGTTCTTACTCTTCCTTTATGGATTCAAATCCTTGGTTAAATATTCGTTGAGTTCATAGCCGATTCGTTCAAAATCAATTTCTTTTCCAATGAAAACGATCCGGTTTACGGGGGCTTCGCCGGGCATGATCATACTTCCTTCAGCATAATTCACCGCTCCACCAACTGACTGAACCACTATTTTATTTGGGTTGTCTTGGGTGAAAAGGATTCCTTTAATTCTGTAAATCTCGAGTTGGTTGATCGAGGCAAAGTAGTCGAACCAATATTTGAAGCGATCAAATTTGATGAATCCGGAAAACTCGTGCGTAAAGGTGGTGTACTTTTTCGATTCAACCAGCCGAAACATCAGTGGTTTCGCCATTTTTCGTTCTATTTCACTCTGCACTTGTTCTGCAAAATTCGCTAACTGAAATTGATCTGTTTGGCCATATTCAGCAGAAATAAGCTGGGCTGTTCCATTCCACGCTTTCAATTTCTTTTCGATGTCTTGCTGTGCTTGCTCTTCCGCAATGGTGTCGGTTTTATTAATAACCAGCAAGTCGCTCAGTATAATTTGCATTTGCTGTTCACGTTCGCTCATTTGCTGTTCAAAGTTTTGGGCATCAACTAAGCAAACACTTCCGCTAAGGGTGTATTTTTCTTTCAGTTCCTTGTCGTCGTAAAATGGTTTGATCACATTCGAAAGGTCAGCAATTCCTGTGGTTTCAATTAGCAAATAATCAATCTCTCCGGCCTTGTCTGCTAAGTCGAGTAAAGTGAGGGAAAACTCGTTGGAAATAGAACAACAGATGCATCCGTTACTCAGGTCAAAAATGTTTTCACTGCGCATACCAACAATCAAATCCTGATCGATTGACTGCTGACCAAATTCGTTTTCAACCAGTGCTAATTTCAGATGCTGATGTTTGCGAATTACTTCGTTGATAAAAGTAGTTTTGCCGACTCCTAAAAAGCCGGTTACCAAAACAACCGGTATTTTTGCGTTCGTTTCCAAATTCTAAGTTTTAGATTTTTAGAATTAATTGACGGATGGTCGTTGAAGAAGATTAACTTCTAATCATTAATGCTCATGCGTGCAAACGGAACAACATCTTGCTCGGCAAACTGATTCTTTTGAAATTTATAGTAGCCGGTAATGGCAATCATAGCAGCATTGTCCATGGTAAAGGCAAATTTTGGAATGTAGATATTCCAATGTCGTTTTTGTGCTTCCGTTTTCATGGCGTTTTGTAATCCCGAATTCGCGGAAACTCCACCGCCAATCGTAATTTCAGAAATCCCTGTTTGCTTGGCTGCTTTAACCAATTTGTTCATCAAAATATCGATAATTGTTTTTTGCAGTGAAGCACACAAATCTCGCTGATTCTCTTCAATGAAGTTTTCATTTTCTTTAAGTCGGTCACGTAAAAAATACAAAAAGCTGGTTTTTAGTCCGCTAAAACTGTAATCCAAATCTTTGATTCGTGGTTTGGCAAATTCAAAAGCGTTCGGATTTCCTTCTTTGGCCAGCTTGTCAATCAGCGGACCGCCGGGGTAGGGCATTCCCATTACTTTGGCGCACTTGTCAAATGCTTCTCCGGCTGCATCGTCAATGGTTTGGCCAATGACTTCCATTTTT
>NZ_JBSQYS010000065.1:0-13288 GCF_055140945.1 Sunxiuqinia sp. | reverse complement strand
GTTTATGCATCAAAAAAGGATCTGAACGAACTTTTAGTAACCAGTCGCAGGCAGTTTCGCACAGGTTTGCGGTAAGCTATTTCAAGATGTGTCTTTGTTGCACAAGACCATCTTGCTTTGCTCCTAAACTCGCAAAGGGAGAAAAATCTACGATTTTTCCTGGGGACAAAAACTTGTAAAAAGATGAGAACACAATACATTTCTTTTAGGGTAAGCTACATTGAAAAGAAAGCCATTGCCCTGGCCGCCAAAGACACCGGTTTGAGCACCAGCGAATTTGCCCGGCGCGCTGCCCTCAACCAAAAAGTAACCCTGCGCTTTTCGCCGCAGGAACTGGAGATCTATAAAAACCTGCATATGTACCACCACAATTTCAAACTAATCTCGAACCTGATCAAAAGCCCGCACTTTTATAAGAACGAGATGATTTTGCATGAACTGCAGGAAGTCATTTCCCTGATCAAACAGCACCTTCAAAAATTTGAGCAATGATCGGGAAAGCCAAAAGCATATCGCATATTTCCAATGCGGTCAATTACGCGAGGAACAAGATTAAAGCAGAAGAGATCTGCCGCAACCGGCTTGTTGGAGAAACCGGAACGGAAATCGCCAAAGAATTCCGGGTTTTTCAAAACCTGAATGCCCGGTGTCAGCGAAATTCGTTTTCGTTTGTCCTTAGTCCAACGATTGAGGATGGGACCAGGCTTACGAAGTCAGATTTTATAAAGATATCGGCCCAGTTTTTAAGCCAGATGAATCTCGCGGATCACCAGAGTATTTCGTTTGTGCATAAAGACAGAAACCATACGCATCTTCACATTTTTGTAAACCGGATCAACACGGAAGGGAAGGCCCGAAAGGACAACTACATTGGTAAAAAGGCACAACGTGTTGCCGAACGGATCGCCCGTGAAATGAACCTGACAACGGCCCGGGAAGTGCAGCTGGAAAAAGAAAGCAGGTTGCGACGGGTCATCGTACAGGCCCATGACAAGATCTTGTCATTGAAGCCGGTTGACATTTTTGAATACGCCCGACTGATGGAGCAGGAAGGTGTGACAACTCAATTGAAGCAAGCCTCAAACGGCAAAGTGGTAGGGCTGAAGTTCCAGGTAGGAAAAGAATCCATCAAAGCCAGCTCGGTTCACCGTGCATTGAGCGCCGCCAATTTGCAGAAGTTAATCCGGCAAAATCTAAGAATTACTAACCTACAAAAGAGAAAACAGCAAAACATACCCGATAAAAAAAGAGGATTCAGGTTATGAGAAAAAATTTATCACAACAAAAGTTGCTGGATGTCTTGACTGAGGAAATCGAAGTTCTTCGACGAACCAGCCAGAATATTAAAGAGGTTGCCCCTGAAATTGCCCGGCAACTCGAGGAATTAAAGAACACCAAATTGAAGGCTGACTTGGATACCGACAGGTTGGAGCAGCTACTCAAAGATCATGAACAGGCATTGCAAAAGAAAGCGGTGATCCCAAGGTGGTTTTTCGTTTTGATAGGGGTTGTGATTGCATTTTTGATGTTGGAGGTGGTGTGGCTGCTGGTTGTTTAACTTAATTGAAGCTTGATGTAATTGAAACGATTAATGATGAGAACTCAAAAATATCTGTTCCATTGAACATTCACGCCACAGGTCTTTCGAACTTAAACTTACGGCTATGTTAGTGACTTTCGACTGTCCTTTGTCTGTTGTTTTTCAGTTAAAGGATTGCCTAAACTCCAAAGGGGAAAGGTTTGTTTTGGTCTTGAACAACTTGCTGAACGATTGCGAATGCTCAAAGCCTAATTCGTAGGCGATTTCTGAAATGGATAAATTTGTTGTAGATAATTTTTCTTTTGCTTTTTCAATGATAGCATTCTGGATATATTGTTGGGTATTTAATCCTGTAAGTGAACGTAACATATCGCTCAAATATCGTTGTGATAGCTTTAATTGGGCACTGATATATTTAACAGATGGTAATCCATTTTTTAGCGTGTTTTCCTCTTTAAAATAGCTGTCTAGCAGATTATCCAAAGATATTATGATGCCGTGATTGACTGCTTTCCTTGTGATGAATTGTCTGTTGTAAAAACGATTGCTGTAATTAAGTAGCAGTTCTATTTGCGACACCAAAACATCTTGGCTAAAATGGTCAATATTGTTGTCTAATTCAATGGCCATTGAAGCAAATAAATTCGTTATAATTTCTTTTTCTTTTGCCGACAAAAATAATGCTTCGGAAACATCATAAGAGAAAAATCCATATTGGGTTATCGACTTTCCCAATGGATAATTTCGGATAAAATCTTGATGAAAATACAATGCAAACCCTACATAATTACCTGTATTTTCTGGCGAAAAAACAATTTGTTTGGGTTTTAGAAAAGCCAATCCACCTTCCTCAAAATCATAATATCCTTGCCCGTATTTTGTTTGTCCTTTAAATGTTGGTTTAAATGAAATTTTGTAAAAATCAAGACTTATTTTTTGCCCTTTGAGAATCATTTCAGCCGAAACATTATTGTAATCAACCAACATAATCAATGGGTGCAATGGTGCAGGAAGTCCTAATTCCCGCGCCAATTGCGATATACTTTTGATATGCTTTATGTCAGATTGTTGTTGCATACTTATTATAAGTTTAATCAGGTCAATTTTGTTTTGCCGGACGAATAACAATGTCGCCAACTTCAACATCTTTTGGCTGACTGATAGCATAAATTACTGCATTGGCAATTGCTTCAGGACTAATAGCTAAAGCTTCAACAGCATTGGAAGCGGCTATTTTCATATCTTCGGTATTTACGCTTTTAACGGAAAAATCAGTTTTTATAAATCCTGGCGAAATTCCGGTGATTCGTATGCTTCCGTCAGATTCTTGCCGAAATGCTTCTGCAATGGTACGGACAGCATTTTTTGTACCTGCATATATGCCTTGTGTGGGCATTATTTTTATGCCCGAAGTTGAAATGATATTGATAATGTGTCCTGATTGTTGTTTTTTAAAAACAGCAATTGCAGCAGCCATTCCGTATAAAGTTCCCTTTATGTTAGTATCTATCATTTCGTCCCAACCGTCAGTATCTAATTCATCAATGCGACTGATACGGGCAACGCCTGCGTTATTTATAATAACGTCCAGCTTACCGTATTGCGAAACTGCTATATTTATCAACTTAACCAAATCATTTTTATTACTTACATCGGTTTTTGCAAATACGGCTTCTCCTCCGTCACTTTTAATTTCTTCAGCAACTTTTTCTAATAGTTCGGTATTTCTTGCACCTAAAACAACTTTTGCTCCATTTTCTGCCAGTTTTATTGCTATGGCTTTACCAATTCCTGCACTTGCTCCTGTAACAGCAACTACTTTTTCTTTAAGATTTTGCATATTATTTCTTGTTTTGATTCTGTTGCAAAGTTCTCAGTTTTCGATTTGTAAAAAGTAGTCGAATTGGTATTTATTGTAGTCGAATTGTGTTGGGGAGTGGAGCGGATGGGTGCAGTTAGACTGCACTCAACTGCGGTTAGTGGCTGTGGCTTTCTGTCATTCGTTATCTGCTGGGTCTGATCGTGTGTCTGTTGAAAAATAAAAAAGTCGGGAAGGGAAAATTTTTGTTTTTCGGGAAGGGGCAAGCTCTTTTGTAAACTTCGGATTGTGCGATTTGCAGATGTGCTTGTCTCTGTGCGGTTGCTTATTTCTTTGATAGTTCTGTCGGTGCGTAACCAAATTGCTTTTTGAAAGCGTAAGAGAAATGCGACAAATCTTCAAAACCTAATTCCACATAAATGTCAGTCGGTTTTTTGTTCCTTTTTTCAATGAGAAAATGTGCTTCCTGTAAGCGTTTCTGAACTAACCAACGATTTGGTGTTTCATTAAAAATTTCTTTGAAGTCCCGTTTGAAAGCCGATAAACTTCGTCCTGTCATATATGCTAAGCGCTGTATGCTTACGTTGAACTTGAAGTTTTTATTCATAAACGCTTCCAAATTTATTTTTTCGGGTATTCCATAGTCAAAAAATATTCCTGCAAGTTCGGGGTCATTTTTCAGCAAGATGATAAGCAATTCTTCTCGTTTTATGTCGGCAAATGCTTTGTCTATTTTTCCTGAACTATTGTAATAGGGAGCAAGTGATTGAATAAAGTTAGATATGAATTCGCTTTTGTCTAATTTCAAAAATGCGCTTTCTGGTTTAAATTTTCCAACTGTCGGTTTATGTTTTTCCTGAAACTTTTTTAAAAACGCTTCATCAAAAACAATAACTACTTTTTCAAATTCATTTTCTGATTTTTCCTTGTTGTATCTCGCCAAATGATTTTTGAAAAATAAACAATGCTCGCCTGCATTGATTGCCTGTTTTTTGTTTCCCTCATAGCCGTTTACTTTTCCTTTTGCCAAGTACAAAAAAATGTGTTCAGCAATAAATTGTTCCGGGGAAATTTCGGGCCCGATATAACAAGATTTTATGTCAGTTACTTTCATTGTTTAGCTGCTTCTATAATGTCCTTTACTTCCGCAAGGTTTTCTAGAAATACTTAACACTTCTGATACTTTGTTGTTTTGCAGGCATTCCAATAGAACGCCCTCGCCAACCATTCCTGTTGTTCCTGTTATGATTACTCTCATTTTGTTATTTCTATTACGATACTCATGGCCCATGCCATTCCTGATGCTTTTAACTATTCTTCACATCATCCATCGGGCCACAGAATAATTCATTAACCATAATAGTATCCAAATATTCATAAAGACCGCTAATTAAGCCATCCTTATAGATCAAAAGCAACATCACATTGTTTTCATAAATACGACCATCCTTTCGCGTTCCCCGAATATGAACATAAAGTGCTGCCCGCTCTTCGTCTGCCGTGATTGATTGAAGCGTCATTTTCATTCCTGTTGGGAATCGTTCTGCTACGGTGCCCCATAATTTTGCCTGGTTTTCAAGTGATTGGTAACCTCCAAACGGCCAGGATCCCTCACCACTCAACCAATAAACACAATCAGGCGTTTTTAACTTGTTCATTTCATCGAAGTTTCCGGCCACCATTGCATCGAAATACCTCTTTGCTGTTTCTTTATTTTTCATTTTATAAGAATTATATAATGCAAAGATGAGCATAACATTTTCAAGTCACTTTGTTGAAAAGTCCAAATTTATTTTATTGAGAAGTCCAAACGTGTTGGGTGGTAGGTGGGCTTGGTTTGTCCGTTCTGTTGAGGTACGCACGGTGCTTGGTTTAGCCTTGCCCCAGCGTTCGAAGGAATGAAACGCGCCATTTTATGTATTGCGTATGTGTCCGCTTTTCCAAAACACAATGCTGTACAATACGTTTGTTAACCCACTGAAAATGGTATGTTTAATGAGCCGTTATTAGCGGTATGTGCTTTTAATCATTTTTGTTTTGTTCAATCACCTTTAGCAAACTCTGATTAAATGGGGATAGTTTTTTATCTAGTACTGAAAAGAAATCTATATCGGCACTTTCAACTGATGTCAATGCTTTTTGCAGAACTTTAGCCCCTTCATTCGTCAATTTAATTACTTTGGCCCTTGTGTCAGTTTGATGTTCTTGTCTGCTGATAAATTTCTTTTCTTCTAAGGTTCTCAGAACTTTGGAGACCATCATTCTGTCTGCGTTAGCTTGATTGGCAATGTCAATTTGTGTAACAGCATTGTTCTTTTTTGAAAGCCAACCCAGTGCAGCCAACAACACAAATTGCGTTTGTGTCAAGTTTAAAGGGTCTAAAACCATTTTAAGTTTACGTTGCCATAGCATTGTTACTTGTCCGAGTAAATAACCCGGACTATCGTTTGGACTTTTAAAGTGGAATTCGATTTCTTTAGGCATAATGATGTTGAAGCATTTGTGATGAAATTAAATCAAAGTCGTGTTGGTTGATTTCAAAAAATCCAAAACGGAATGAATAACCCCAACTTTGTTTGTTTCGGATAAAATGTAAATCGTCTATCAAAGGTAAAATACCCGATTTAACGTGGTCTTTTGAAGCCACAATTACCCAATATTTTGTTTCTCGTTCTTTCATTTTATGCGTTTGTTTCCAAAAATGTAAGTTTATAACCATCAAGGTCTTTTACGTGAAACGCTCTACCAAAAGGTGTTTCTATAATTGGGCCAGCGGTAGTTATTCCATTCGCAATGAAATTCTCCTTCAGCTCATCTACATTTTCTGCAACTGCAAACCAAATCGATACACCAATTCCCAATTCTCTTTCTCCAAGTGGTTCAAGAGGAGTGCGAATAGCAAAACTTGCATATCCTTGATTATACTTGAAAACACAGGCTTGTGGATTTGTGTCACTAATTTCAAATCCTAATTTTTTTTCATAGAAGTCTTTCGATGCTTCCAGATTTTTTACTTGAAGCGATACAAATGTTAATTGTCTCATTTTATAATATTTTAAATTGTTGTCGTAAATATAGTATATGCGACAACAAAGTGCAAATTTTTTAACATTTTTTGGATGTTGATTACTTTCGGTTTAGCGTATTTCGTTTACTTCAAACTTTCAAAGAAATCCCAAATTAGTCGTGGCGCGTCCACTTCTTTATTAACGTAACCCATTGAGGGGATACCCATACTAAATTTCTTATTTGGTATTTGATGCCCACCATTCAGCATTTTTATAAAACTTATTTTCTTGCCAGTCTCAATAGAAGAAAAAAATTGTTGAACAGCTGTTACTTCGCCACTTTTATTCTTGAAGTCGTGTGTACTTGTCGGAATGGTGTCGCACCTCGAGGCTGTTAACCAATGTAGCACACTTTGTTCCGCGCTATAAACATGCCCGTAACTTTTGCCTTTCAGTATAACTTCACCACCATTGTATGGAATAATCGGGTCTTTCATTCCATTAAAAAGAATAACAGAAACCGGGCTTTGTGCATTGTTGCATTGCATTTCATTTTCGTAAGAGCGTGGGGCGCTTATTATCGCAAAGCCTTTGAACAATTCAGGCTTTTCATTCATAAGCCTCGTTGCAAATTGTCCGCCATTCGAAAAGCCGACAACATAAATTTCCTGACTGTTGATTTCATATTTATTTTGAAAATATCCGATGATTTTTTCGGTAAAACCAACATCATCAAGATTTAACTTTTTAGGAGGCGTATTTGCAATTGTTCGGCAATCATTCCAACTTGTTTCATAGCCTTGTGGATAAACAATAATGGCATCTTGCGAATTGTCTGCCAGTCTATCAAACTCGTGTCCTGTAAACAGTTGCATCATCCAGGTTTTCATACCAGTTCCGTGATACACAAAGATCAATTTCGGATTGGGCTTCAGGTTTTTCGGTAGGTGATAAATGAATGTCCTCTGTAGATTGTCAATCAGGAACGACCCGTCTTTGTTGGGGTTTATAATGTGTCGCCAACGGAATGTTATAAAGACTCCCGCAATGATCAGTATGCTAACAAAAATCAATAGTTTCATCTTCTTTTTCTGAATGGACGAAACTATTCAGAAACAGACGCAGATATTTTTATTTTTTTTCGGGAAGAATATAATCAACTACGTTCCCATACTTATCGTTAGTAAGAATGCAGTTGTCTTTGACTAACTCTTTTATTTTTTGTCGGGAGCGCTGCACTTTCGATTTCACGGTGCTTAACGGTAAATTATTCTGTCTTGCATATTCCGCTTGAGTTATTCCTTTTACTTCAACGGCTTCCAACAATTCACGTTGTTCGTCAGGAAGCAACTGCAACAATGAAACAATACATTCTATTAACGCAAGGTTGCCCTCGTTTTCCGGTTCATCATATTCGTTAATCAGCAATGAATTGTCAGTTTGCTCTTTTTGTTTTCTGCGGTATATGTCTATCAATGTAGTATAAACAATTCTTTTCAGCCACGCATCTAACTTTTCATTGTCTTTGAGTGTGGTAATAGAATTATGTACTTTCAAAAATACTTCTTGGGATACTTCATCAATCAACTCTTTTTCGGAAGTTAGCTTGCTGATGTAGTTATGTATTTTAAGGACTATTTCTCCGTAATTATCCATTTTTGGTTCAAATGTATGAATTATTTTGTCAGTCAGTGTCGGGTTTGCCGTCGCCTAGCCTTGCGCCCAACGGGAGTCTGTGCAAAGACTCTTTTTTTAAATATCTGATGTTTAAAATACGGTTTAAAACGCGTCTTGAAAGCTGACGGTCAGATGATTTTCTGAATAACGCGATTTGAACGATGAAAATCATTGACAATCTCTAAATATCAAGCTATCAGGCTCCATTCATTTAACGATTTTTCTAATATTGTCTCTTGTTCAGCGGGTATTGAAGAGCCTTCCACCCGGAGAACCTCAATGTCATTAATGCCAATGAAATTTAGAACAAACCTTAAATAGGGCACGACGAAGTCAAATTGCTTCATTGGTCCTTCAGAGTACACTCCCTTGGAAGCTACAGCCAAATAAACCTTCTTGTCGGTCAGCAGGCCTTCAACTCCGGTGTCTGCCAGTTTGAACGTTATCCCGGAGCGTACGATATGATCGATCCATGCTTTCAAGGTAGAATGGATATTAAAGTTATACACGTCGACACTTATTATAATTACGTCGGCCCGCTTAATTTCTTCAATGGCTGTCTCAGAATGTTTTATATCTGTTGCATTAATTTCGGTACGATTCTCCGGTCTCGTGAAAAAGGCATCTAAGTGCTTTTGTTGTAAATGTGGAAATGGGTCAATAGTAAGATCGCGTTCTACCACTTTGCTGGACGGATAAGCGACAATTAAATTTTCAATGATCGCTTTGCCGAGTTTCGTACTAAAAGAGATCCCGGTCCTGGGACTTGAGATAATGTGAAGAATGTTTTTCATTTCAGTAATATTTTAAATATGTGTTTAATTATTTTGAAACACTTAAACCGCTATTTTTTTTTTGATTCAAAACTAATTATATTTGCTATACTTTAGGTATCAGTTACATAAAGTATACCGGTATAAAAAAGTATAGCTATGGAAGATCACAACGCGGAGACATGCAAAATCAGTCGCCGGGCAATTCAGGATACATTAGAAATGATTAGCGGGAAATGGAAGCTGATTATTTTGATAACGCTTATAAACCGGCCCTTTCGATTCAAGGAACTCGCCCGCGAGATCGACATCACACCTCGTATGCTTTCCAAAGAACTTCAGGACCTGGAGATTAACCATCTGGTGAGTCGAACTGTTCTTCAATCAAAACCCGTGGGCGTGGAATATGCCATTACAGATTACGGTCTGACTTTTGGCAATGTACTGGAGGCAATGAGGGAATGGGGTTTAAAACACAGACGAAAGATTATTTCAACACCTTAAAGTTTGTGTTGGGTCCTACAGAATCGAAGAGACTTTCGCAAGTCGTTTTCTGAAACCGAGCGAATAGTTTACAAGTTGATTAGGGTGTCGAGTTGTTAAGTTAGCTGTCACTTTAAACGACAAGCGACCACCAAGCAACTATCAAGAAATGGACAAAACGAAAAAATAAAACCCGCCTGCCTCACAGAATTTTGACTTTTTCAGCATACAAACTTTGACTTTTCAACAAACCAGGCACCGCAAGTCTAAATTATCTTTGCGAGTTAGTGCGCCAATGAAAAAACCGTCACCCTAACCCACATTGCAGAGTTAGCATTAAAAACCCATAAAAATCTGTTAATAACCCTGCTTTTATCAACAATTGCCAAATACGCAATAGCAGACATGGCTGATATTCAGCAATATAAGTTTTGGTGCTATTTTGCTTTCCAAATGTTATACCCCCGCTCTTGTTGCTGATAAACAAATAGTTGCATAGCTTAGCAATATGTTTGTCAAACCATATTTAAAACAGAACAGGACCACTGGCGAGCGTTACACGATGTATAAACTGGTGGAGGGCCACAGGATTCATGGACAGGTAACCCACCGAATCAAAGTAAGCTTTGGGCGGCTGGCCAAAGATAATCTGATTAACATTTATGCCTACATTGCTGAAGATTCGGTAGTGGGAGCCAGAAAAGTGAAGAAAGAGCTGGTAAGACTCGCCCACAGCCTGAATGATTTTCCTGAAGAATTCTCAAACCCTCCAAGAGTATTCCTGCATTTATGGAAGAATAGCCCTCCGGGTTTTCAATGCTTCGGAAATGAAAAGACGCCTTCTTACACCAATTCTAAAAATTTGTTTTAAAGCATTTATGTTGTATATTTACAGCACAAATGCTTTATCATGGAAAAAGATACTCCTAAAACAAATGTTTTTAACCCAAAACGAAGTATAAAAAGGGCCGGAATAGCAAGAAGGGCGACTCCTAAATGGAGTATAGAATCCGAAGGAAATAAATATGTCTGGGCTTCAAAAATAGAAAGAGTCGGGCTGATCAGACATGGTTTACCTTATAGTACTATTGAAGTAATTAGTAAAAGAATCAATACTCCGGTAAAAGAAGTCCTACAGATACTGAGTTTGCCTCAAACGACTTATAACAAAAAAAGAAGAGAAAAATCCTTGCTCAGTGGCCGCGACAGCGAAACTGTTTTGCTTTTAACGGAATTAATCGATTTTGGGTTGGAAGTGTTTAACCAGGAAGAAGATAAATTTCTGCGTTGGTTGAAAAAGCCCAACGTATCATTGGGGGGAGTAACCCCTGAAAGCCTGTTGGACTCAACCACAGGGATTCAGGAAGTCAAAAATTGTCTTAACAGACTAGAATACGGAAACTTGGCATAATGCGCGTCTATCGGATTGAAAGGAAAAAATATCTGGATACCACCTTAAAAGGTGTTGGGGCTGCATTAACTGAAGGTTACAGATGGAATAGCCTTCATACATTCTTGGTTTATACCGCTGAATCGCGGGCGCTTGCAACTCTGGAAGTATCTGTACATCTGGATTTAAACGAAGATTTACCAACAGACAGGTACTACGTTGAAATCGATATACCGGAAGATGTGAAAATTTTGGAATTGTCAGTTGAAGACTTACCTGAAAATTGGGATGCTAAACCTCCAGCAATGGAGACTCAGTATATCGGTGATGATTTTGTGAGCCAGAATCAAGCGGCAGTGTTAAAAGTCCCAAGCTGTATTGTTCAACAGGAATTCAATTACTTAATCAATCCGAACCATCCCGATACAAAAAAAATTAAAGTAGTCTCAACACAAACATTTACTTTTGACCGACGACTTCAGTCCAATAAAACAAATTCAGGCAAAACATAATGTCACATCAAGAAGTTATTGATGCTTGACCTGACTCCCAAACCTTCAACAAAGATTTCTTCATTTTCGAAAGACAAGCCCTCCGGGTTTTCAAAAGCTTCCGGCATAAAGCCATTCATTCCAAAATCGGAGGAGTTAATTTTCCCATTTCACAGTCCAATTTCAAAAAGACTTAACCTGCGCAAGCTCCGGTTAAACCTTTTTGCAATCCCGCATCAACACCTCCAATTTTTGCATTTATTCTTTATATTCCTTTTCCTTTTGAAAATCTTCCGAAAATAAAAAGGAGTGGTGTTTACAGGTTGGAGATTTCATGAGCGTGTCATATTCCGGGAAAACAGCAAAAATGGCTTACAGTAATACCTCCATCGCTTCATCTATCAGGGAATCATCCAGCTCTTTTAGATAAGCTTGTGTTACTGCAATGTTTTGATGACCCATCGACTCGCTGATGATATCGGTCGAAATTCCTTTTTGTTTCAGACAATTGGCGTAGCTGTGACGCGCAACATAGCTTAATATCGGTTTATTAATTCCGCATACGGCGGCGACTTCTTTTAGTTCCTTGTTGTACAGTCTCAGTATTTTTTTCTTTCGGTTTTCCAATTGAGTTGGCGTCAAATTATCCTTAAGTAAAATAGGAAATACGTATTTTGTATCGCGAGGCCTGTTCTTGTAGTAGTTTAGTATTTCCTGGACCGGCGGAAGAATCTTGATATGGAAGTTCGTTTTTGTTTTAGAGCGTATGTAATAGATTTTATCGTCCGAAATGCCATCCCAGGTCAATTTCATCATATCGGCGAAATTCATTCCCCTGGTAAAAAAACTAAAAACGAAATAATTCCGGGTGTTTATCAGGTGTGGATGCTCACTCAGGTCCTGGCTAAATATTTTTTGAACATCTTCAAAGGTTAGCGATCTTTTGATGCCTTTGCCTTTTAATTTCGAAATTCTGTAAACCGTGAACGGGTATGTTTCCTTTTTTATTAGTCCTTTTCTGATGGCGTTATTGAAAAGGGCCCTCAAAGTCCGCATGCGAACGCTGATTCCTCCATCGGTCCCAGTGTTTGACCGGAGATGGATTTCATACTTTTCCAGGAAGGTGGGGGTGATTTCTTCAAAATACAAAGGCCTGTTTTTGTTGAACTTTTTAAGGGATGTTGAAGTATCCCGGTTCACCCTTGCGTTTCCGGTATTTCCGGATTTAATCATATCGCCGATCACTTCTTCCCAAAAATTGAAAATATTTTTGTAGGTTGGATTTGAATTGACCCGCATAGCATTTTCGATGTCGAAAAGACTGTAATATCCTTTTTGCTGCTCCAGTTCCGTTACAATTTCTATAGCCCGGTCTACAAATTTCAGGAGAAGCCTGTTCTTCTTTAAATAGTCCGGAGAATGTTTATTGAACTTACCTTGTTTTCCATCCCATTCTTTTTCCAATGACGTATAGGGAGTGCGAAAAAATACTGACCTTCTGTCTTTGGTAATTCTCAGATAAACCGGATATTTACCGGAGGATAACTTTTTCTTCTTTAAAACTGTCTTAAAACTAATCATTTGGGATGAATTTTGGGTACAACATGGGTACAACAAATGTACGAATAAAGACAAATAAATGCCAATAGTTGATAAGAATAAATTTATTAAAGTAATGATATACAGGCACATGAAAATAAATGAAACGTAATGAATATTTACTTTGTCTGCTTTGGGAGCAGGGGGTCCCAGGTTCGAATCCTGGTATCATTAATCTATGCCATCACTTGTTGCTACAATACCCTTTCAAACCTTGCTTCAACCAGCTCTTTATAGCTATCCTTGAAATCACCGGTCAGAAAACTATCATCGATCAGATCCATCCATTTGGATTTACTGTTCTCCATCTTTTTAAAGATATTTTCCTGCTGTTTTGCATCAAGGTGAAGAGTTGTGAAGGCAGCTTTAAAGTCGTTCCGCTTTATTTTTTTCTTTTTGCCGTTCAGGGTTAAGGCCAGATGGCTATTTCGGTTCGTCTTGTGCCACCGATTTCGGAGTGGTTTGTGCCAGTGATTTCGGTTCAAACTGTGCCATTATCCCATAGAAC
>NZ_JBSQYS010000064.1:0-13835 GCF_055140945.1 Sunxiuqinia sp. | reverse complement strand
TCAGGTGGAAATCAGAAAAGCGGGGAGGGGGCATCTGGTTTTTGTGACCGATGAGAATGGAGCAGTAATCCGGCATCCGATGAAATTGTCGGACTTTGAAGAGCGTCCGAGGTTTTATTTGGACAAAACGTTCAAACTTGACCAAGTGGAAAGCCGATATCAAAAGCTCCGTTTCCCGGAAAACTTCAAGCAGGAATTGCTGAAAGCGTTTGTTTATCAACTGAGTGAAACGACGACAAAACCGGATAAGAAATTGCACAAGCGCAAGAATAAGGTTGGAAAAAAACGGGGAAGACGATACTAAAAGATTGGGATACTGTACTTCCTGGGGTGAAAACTATATTCTAAAGCATATAGTTTTAGATCGGTGTGTTTGATTATATCTTTTTGCATATAATTGGCTTTATTTGTCTGAAATTATATCTGAAAACACACTATTAAAGGTGTATTTAAGGTCGTTAGCCCGGTTTGACAGGAGAGTTTTCAGAATTTAGAAACGAATAAGCGATTTCCAACTTAGAACCATTCTAAATAATTCCCTGTCACTCCAATACTATCATAAAAATTAATAAATTGTGAATTCTTGATTTCAGGGCGGGCGGTATTCGGTTCTTTTTTCCTATCGTGGCAACACAAATATGGATACCTTTGAATCAATAATATATTGAAGTACTTAAGAATGGCGAAAAAGAACGGAAACGGAGCTGAAGAAAAGCTCGAACAGAAGCTGTGGAAAACAGCCGATAAACTGCGAAAAAACATTGATGCTGCGGAATACAAGCATATCGTGTTGGGTTTAATTTTTTTGAAATACATCTCCGATGCTTTTGAGGAACTTTACCTGAAGTTAAAAGCCGGCGAAGGTGAATATGCGGGCGCTGATCCGGAGGACCCGGATGAATATGGCGCCGAAAATGTTTTCTATGTTCCACCCTCCGCACGTTGGGGCACCATTCAGTCGCATGCAAAACAACCCACCATCGGTAAGGAACTGGATGACGCGATGGACGCCATTGAACGAGACAACAGCACCTTAAAAGGCATTTTGCCCAAAGTTTACGGACGACAAAATCTCGATGTTCAGTCCCTGGGCGGATTGATTGACACCATTGGAACCATTGCCTTGGGCGATAAGAAATCTAAAAGCCAGGATGTACTGGGGCGTGTTTATGAGTATTTCTTAGGTCAGTTTGCTTTGGCCGAAGGACAGAAGGGCGGTCAGTTCTACACGCCCGAGAGCATTGTTCGACTTTTGGTCGAGATGCTCCAACCATACAAAGGACGGGTTTATGACCCTTGTTGCGGCTCCGGAGGAATGAACTATGCCGCCGCCGCAAGGCGGCGGCATAGTTCATTTTTCGTATTTCGTGCATAGAAATTTAGTGTGAGTTTTATTTATTTTATCCAGCAATATCATGCAGAAATCTGAAATTAATTTCTACCAATTATCTTAAGGAGTTTGCTTAAATTTCATTGTCTGGATGATTTGATTTTCAGTCTTTTTGTAATTTTACCTTTGTAAGAGTTGAAAGCTTTTTGTAGTGACTCTCTATCAAATTCTGCCTTAATCATTTCATCTGTTTCATAATTAAATTTTAAAGGTTTAGGAAGTGCATAGTTATTGACTTTTAGCCAATCATCCATGAAATCATTTACAAAAGTTGAGTCTGTTAGTTTTGGTTTATGAGATACACTTGATAGATTTGAGTAATATAATGCAACAGTTTCAGTTGATTTTTCTGTGTCCATATTTACATTTTTATTCTCGATGAATCCAACCAACACTAACTTCCTCCTTAAAAAGCCACTGTTTGGATTTTTTTTAGATGCCCAATTCAACGGCGCGTAAATTTTTCTTACATAGAGAAGCTTTGCAATCGATCTAGTCGCATCTGTTGTCAAAGAGGCACATTCCATTAAATACGGTTTATTGGTATGGTTGATCATATCGATATAAATTAAACGCGAAGCTGAATTCTCATCATAATTAACCCCGAGTTTAAAATTCTTAAACTTCGATATTTTTCCATCAGTCACGAATTGACCCAGTGATTCTACTATTAGATCAACACTTCTAATTTCAGTCGTAATTGGTACAGGAACGACCTGAGTCGAATATGTAACTATTTTTTGCAAGCTATTTACCACAAATGGGAGCAAGTCCGAAGTAAAAACGCTGAAATATTTATCATAGTAACTAAATTTTCTCTCAAATTGTAAGATTGTACTTTTTAAGTTATACATCAAAGTAGCAACCTCCGAACTACTGTCCCCAGTAATTAGAAATCCTTCTTCAAGGTCATTAGATAAATTTTTTATGTCTTTATTGCTCAGTTTGTTATGATCATATGTTAAGGGAGTATATCTACTTATAAGTTTTTGGCAATATAGTCTAATCAAAGAGTTCGATTTGTGAATTTCTTCGATTCTTTTGGTTACGTGATTTTCAATCAATTTCTTTTTTAACAGTGGCCTTGCAATTAGCACTGTAATAAGGGCTATAATAGGTGTTAATGAATCGACAATATAATCCCATATTTTTGGCTTTGAAACAATTTCTTGTAATTCAGAAATATTCCCAGTGTCAATCTGTAATGAGGAGTCTCGTTGGGCACTAGTATATAACACAAAAGCTAATCCTGAAAATATAAGTATCAATTTTAAACATAATGATTCCATTGTGTTCATAAAGACTTTAAAATTTAGGTTTTTAATGTATTCCTAAATTTAAGGAGTTTTCTTTTTGTATACTTCGTTTAACGGGAGAAATGTCAAAAAACATTTCTTTTTCATTGCCAATTCAGGCAAATATTATACCCCCAAAAACAAGTTTTATGGTTCCAGTTCAATCTCTCGCGAATCTTGTCATAGTGACTGTCAGATCCCTTGGTTGGATGCCTTTCCGCCAGTAAGTTATGAATTACCTATGTCATCCCTGAAATATTGATAGTATCATTGAAACGTTGCAAATCAACAATAGGGTAAATTCTGAACAAAATTTTGATATTCTTCCTGTAGGTTAATGACACGTTCTGATCTCATTGCTCCAAGCAGTCGACGAATCTCTTTTCAGTCCTCGTTTGGATCATGGATTCCTTTTTCAACTTAAATTCCTGACAAAGTTATTGATCGCTTCCCGGAACGGTAAAGGGGCGGTTGCTTTTCGTGGCAACCGTCCTTCGGATGCGTTCAGCTTTTCCTGTCCAAACGCTTCCAAAATATCCAGTTTGATCACCTCCTAATTTTTACCTTTTAAGCAAATGGGATCAAAATCGGTACTGGCTTGTTCAAAGTTTGAAAAATTGGAGAGCTATCACCGCTTTGGTACCTTCTGGCAGACTTGGAAGCGTTTGGCGGTTAATGAATCCTCCGGCAGTTAGCGGCCGTTATGATCGTCTTTACCTGGCACCAATGGTTTTGAACGCGCCCTGTAATTTCTTTCAGCCACAAATCATCCTGTTCATCCACCCATCCTACAAATCCGGATTCAGATTTTTTAATATTTTTCAAAGCCCGAAACGTTGGAGGTAAAACTCAGACCTGAGAATCTTAAAGACTTCATCTTTACTTAACCTTTAACAAACCTAAAGCGAATAGCTTTGCTCGTAAAAAAGGTTGAAAAGAAACGATTCAGATATAGCAATTTTAGAGCGGATCAAGTCAGGAGATAGCGATGCCTTAACTGTGTTGTTTAATAGATATTACCAGCAAATATGCCGCTTTTCATTTCTATTCATACCTGAAAACAAAGTTGTTGAAGAACTTGCCGCGAATGTTTTTATCAACCTGTGGGAAACCCGTAAAAAAATTGCCGTCCACACAAGCGTTAAGGCCTACTTATATCAGGCGGCAAAAAATCAGGCAATTTCTTATCTACGAAAGAATAAACGCATATTAAACCCATTAGACGACTTATTTGATTTGCCTGATAAACAGGATCAGACACCTGAAGCAATCTATATCGAAGGTGAACTAAACCAGGAATTTGTTAAAGCCTATAAAAAACTCCCGAACAGGGCACAGCTAGCTTTTAAGCTGCACCGATTGGACGGGCTGAAATACTCAGAGGTTGCTGAAGTAATGAACATATCGGTTGGTGCTGTTGAGAAAAACATCACGTCGGCTTTAAAAACTTTACACAACGAATTACTCTTGTTTACAAAAGCAAATTAGTTGCACGATTAACTGCTTTCTAACAATCTCTTAATTATTCTGTATTCGGGGGAAGAGCTAAAAACACGTCATAGGAGCAAAGAAGCTTTTATGACCAAAAAAGAAAAAATAAGGATCATTCTTCGCCAGCTCAATGAGAGTGCAAATGAGCACGAAAATAATAAATTCAGCAATTGGCTACTAAAAGATCCCGATAATCTCGACCTATATATTGAAATAAAAAAAATTTGGCATTCCCCATTAAGCAAGCGTCTCAACTTCGATGATACCCGTGCAAAAACTAAACTGAACAAGGTAATAAAAAAAGAGCGAAGAAAAATCCAGTTGCAGACCTACTCCAGAGCGATCGCAGCTGCATCTATCCTGCTTGTTATTGTGGCCACATTTGCTTATCAGCATTTAAAAGCACCGCAGCACGTCGATCCTCAAGAAAAGACAATACATTTTATAACCAAGCATTCGGAGCTTGGCGAACAACTCCGGGTCACGTTACCTGATGCTTCTGTAGTCCGGTTAAATGCGGGAAGTTCGATTCGATTTCCAGAAAAATTTGATACTGACAAAAGACAAATTACACTTTCTGGTGAAGCTTTTTTTGAAGTTACCAAAGATCCCAACAGTCCATTTGAAGTTAAAACAAACAACATTACAACCACTGTGCTTGGAACATCATTCAATATAAAAGCTTTTGAGCAAGAACAGGCAACAGTTACTGTCGCTACCGGAAAAGTGGAGGTTGAAACGAAAAATGGCGCCAGCACGAACAAATTACTGCTACTGCCAAATCAGCAAGCTGTTTACAACAAAAAAGAAAACCTTTTCAAAATGGAAGAAGTCGATTCCCGGCACTATTTTGAATGGACTTCAGGAACCATCCGGTTTAACAATGATCCTTTGGAGGAAGTCGTCAAAATATTAGAACGTTGGTACAATGTAAAAATTCAACTTGACAGACACATTGAAAAATCGATGCGGATACAAGGAAGCTATACGGATAAAAAGCTCTACACCATTCTTGACGGTCTTGGATATATCTACAATTTAGATTGTCATTACACAAATGATAACACCATCATAATAAAACCAACACCTCAAAATAAATTGCCTATGTAAAAACTCGGTATAACCCTAAAGACAAAAAAAGCCCGCATCTGTGTGGTAGCTGATGCGGGCAAAACAAAAGTTGTTTTTTTTAAATCTATTAAGTTTTACAAAATTATGAAAGTTAAACTATTAAAACAATTCATGTTTGTTTCTAAATACATGTTTTATATTTTTTTATTGCAGGTAATTACCTTGCAGCTTGTCAATGCCGGACAAATCAAAAGTCAGAGCATTGAGAATGTGAAAGTTTCTGTTGGCCTACATGAAGTTGGACTTGAAGAAATTTTTTCAGCCATTGAAACTCAAACTGATTTCGTTTTTATATACGATGCCAGTATTCTGAACAAACCCAACACCAGCTCACTTGATTTCGAGAACAAGCCTGTTATTGATGTATTGAAAGAAGTTGCCAACGATTTCGAATTGAAATTTCGGCAAATTAATAATACCATTTTTGTAAAAGAAGCAGATCTTCCCAAAACGGAACTTCTTGACACCAGCATGGGCCAGCCAACAAAGTCCATCACCGGGAAAGTAACCGATAACAATGGAAATACACTTCCGGGGGTGACTATTTTGGCAAAGGGAACAATCAACGGAACTGTTACTGACATGGACGGCAGTTACCAGATTACTGTAGGAAATGACGTGCGGACTCTGGTGTTTTCATTCATCGGGATGGACACCCAAGAAGCACAAATTGATGGCCGGGCTATCATCGACATCCAATTATCTGAGCAAACAACCTATTTAAATGAGATTGTGGCAGTAGGGTATGGAATCAAACAAAAGAAAGACCTGACGGGAGCAGTCTCTGTGGTCGATGTTGAAGAAATTTCGAACACCCCAGTTGCCGGAGTCGACCAAATGATGCAAGGCCGAATGGCTGGGGTGAATGTAATTGGCGACTACGCTCCGGGTGGAGGTGTTTCTGTCCGTGTGCGTGGGTTCAGCACCATTCGCAACAACGATCCGCTTTATATTATTGATGGCGTTCCGGTTGAATCGGGAATTAACATGATCAACCCAAACGACATTGAATCATTACAGGTTTTAAAAGATGCATCATCTGCTTCTATTTATGGTTCACGGGCAGCCAACGGTGTCATCATCATCACTACAAAAAAAGGAAAAGGTGGGGTAGCCAGAATAAACTTTGACGCCTATGTTGGAGTTCAAAGCCCAACAAATAAAATCCAACCGTTAAACGCCCAGGGATATGGAGACTTGCTTTGGCAAGCCCACTTCAATGACGGAAAAATACCAGCAAGCGATATTTATGGAAGCGGAACAACAGCCGTCATTCCGGAATACCTGGATGCAAACAAACGCGTCCCTTCGGCCGATTTGAATTGGGTGGACGAAATCACCCAGGATGCCGTGGTTCAATCATACAACTTAAATATATCGAAAGGGAAAGAAGACGCCAGCCATTCATTTTCATTGGGCTATTTTGACCAGGAAGGAATTGTTAAATATACCGACTACAAGCGTGTGTCATCACGTTACAATTCGCAATACAAGTTTTTTGATCGGCTTACCATTGGAGAGAATGTGTCACTATCGCACTCATGGACGAACTCAGCGACAACCAATCACATGCTTTCAAGTATTGTTTATGGAGCTTACAAATATCCATCGGTTGCACCCGTTCATGATTTAGACGGAAATTTCGCTGGTTCATTCATCAACGATTCAGGCAATCCGTTGGCTAACTTGTACTATAACCGCGACAATACTCACAAACGCCTGAAAATTTTCGGGAATGTGTTCGCAGAACTGGAGATCATCGACGGACTAAAAGTAAAATCCAACTTCGGGATAGATTATGGCAGTTACAACCGTCGCAGCTTCAGCCCTAAATACACCGAGACAGGAGCTCAAAATCCGAAAACGATAAGCAGCTTGTCGACTTCCAATAACTGGAAATTTGATTGGGTTTGGACCAATACAATCAGCTATGTAAAATCGCTTGACAAACATCAAATTGAACTCATGGCAGGAACCGAGGCCATTGAATCTACCTATGAAGTTTTCAATGCCTCGCGTGAAGGATTTCCGTACGAAGACAAAAACTTTCGCTACCTGGATGCTGGTGATGGAAGTAGTCAGAAAAACAGTGGCACGGGTTCTCATTGGGCTTTAAATTCGTACATGGCTAAGGCCGACTACACGTACGATAGCCGCTATCTTTTCTCTTTCACTTTCCGTCGCGATGGCTCATCGCGGTTGGGAAAAAACAAATGGGGTAACTTCCCTGCTCTTTCTGCCGGCTGGCGTTTAAGTGAAGAAGATTTCTTTGACAGCGAAAAAATCAGCAATCTTAAACTTCGTGCTGGATGGGGCCAAAACGGGAATCAGGATGTTCCGCCTTATGCAACGATCGAAAGTTACTATTCCGACGCCAACTATTCGAACTACGCAATCGATGGCGAACAATTTAACGTTTCCAATGGATTTACCTTAAGTAGAAACGGAAATCCAGATCTTAAATGGGAAACAACAACGCAAACGAACATCGGGATCGACCTTGGGTTTTTCGATAATCAGTTTAATATTACAGCCGATTATTTTTATAAAAAAACAAAAGATCTGCTTCTGGAACGTCCACTTCCCCCGATTGCTGGCGGAACCAACCAAACGGTTTGGGACAACGTTGGTGAAATGGAAAACAAAGGGGTCGAACTGCTGCTCGATTATCAAAGTAAAACAGTGGGCGATTTTTCATGGAATGCAAGCCTGAATATTTCGCACATTAAAAACGAATTGGTCAGTTTGCCAGCCGACATTGATTTTATTGCTTTGCCCAGTTCGTATTTACACAGTGTAAACTTCGACCAGGAAACTTCCCGCTCCGAAGTAGGCCAGCCAATTTCATCGTTTTATGGGTACAAGAGCCTGGGCATTTTCAAAAGCCAGGATGAAATTGATGCACACAAGATACAACCCAATGCAAAACCGGGTGATTTGAAATTTGAGGACATAGATAAGGATGGGAATTTGGATGAAGACGACCGTGATTTTATCGGCAACCCACATCCTGATTTTACATTGGGATTAAATCTTGGATTTCAGTATAAAAACTTTGATGCCACATTGTTTTTCAACGGTAGTTTCGGGAACGATGTTTGGGATATGACCCGTTACTATGGCGATTTTTTCAACCTTTCACAATACAATAAGTTGGATCGGATTCGCGATGCCTGGAGCACTGACAATCCGAATGGTTCAATTCCGCGTTTATCGCTCGACGACCCGAATAACAACATTCGTCCTTCGTCATACTACATTTCTGATGCCTCGTACGTACGTTTAAAAAACCTGACGATCGGTTATTCCTTCAACGGACTGGCCCAGAAAATCCACAGTAGTAAAATGCGCGTTTATGTGCAGGTTCAAAATCTATTCACCATTACGGGTTACGATGGACTAGACCCTGAGATTGGCTTGCAAAGCTACAGTTCAGAACACCGAAACCTTGATATTGGGGTCGACCGTGGCTTGTATCCCCCTTCAAAGACCTTCATGATTGGTCTGAATCTTGGATTTTAATCACCCAATAACGAACAATAAAAAAGAAGATATGATGAAAAAGATAATCTATTTCCTTGTCGTTGCATTATTTGCAACTAGTTGCAGCGATAGTTTTCTTGAAGAAAACCCGACCAGCGAGCTTTCGCCGGATCAGATTCTGGCTCCTGAGAATATTGAAGGAACAATAATATCAGCCTATTCGGTACTAAATGGTCAGATTGACGGAGCTTCCAACGCGTACAATTCTCCAGACTCAAACTGGAGCTTTGGCGATGTTATTTCGGACGATGCCTATAAAGGCGGCGGCGGAACAGGTGACCAAAACCAAATTCACCTCATGGAGATTTTTGCCACCACGCCAACCATTATGGATGTAGAGCGTAAATGGCTGGCGCTTTACGAAGGAATTCGCCGGGCAAACTTATCAATCCGACTGTTGAATGAAAGTGAAGACTTTGATGCTGATTTGAAGCAACAACGAATTGCAGAAATGCGTTTTCTGAGAGGGCATTTCCATTTTGAGGCCAAAAAAATATATGGCAATATTTGTTATGTCGATGAATCAGTAAAAACGAAAGAAGATTTCTATCAGATCTCAAACTCGGATTTGACCGATGCCGAACAATGGACAAAAATTGAAGACGATTTTAAAGCGGCGGCACAAACTTTACCAAATGAGCAAACGGACTTGGGACGGCCGACTAAAATGGCTGCCAAAGCATACCTGACGAAATGCTACATTTTTGAGAAAAAATGGAGTGAAGCCGTTACTACAGCTGATGAGGTCATCAATTCGAAGAAATATCATTTAGAGCCCAATTTCAGAGAAGTCTTTCTTCCTGAAAATGATAATGGCCCGGAAATCATCTTCTCTGTTCAACACACCATTCAAGATGGTTCGCCTGATAACTACAATGGGTCAATTGGTGACCGTTTGATGCCACCAGGAGGGCCATATGCCGGGTACGGATTTCTTCGTCCTTCGCAGAACTTAGTCAACTCATTTAAAACCAACACAAATGGCTTGCCTGTTCATGACAATTCTTTGCTTGCTGATGATGACAACATGGATCCTCGCATTGACCATACATTGGGACGTCCAGGCATTCCATATTTGGACATTCAGGTTTATGATTGGACCCCAAGAGAAGCGACGGTCTATGGATATTACATTCCCAAGAAACGAATGCTATCGACCAATTCGCCCTATTATTTAAGTATTTGGCCATATGTAACCTCCTTGAATTACTATGTGATCCGTTATGCCGATGTTTTATTGTGGCGTGCCGAAGCAGCAATAGAAACCAATGACTTGGAGACAGGCCGGAAATACATCAACGAAGTTAGGAAAAGGGCCCGCGACGGAGGCTATGTTAAAACAATGGACGGTACAGCCAATGCAGCAAATTACGTGCTAAACACCTACGAAACAGTGTTTAGCAGCAAGGCGGAAGCTATTGAAGCTTTGAGAACTGAGCGTAGAATGGAGTTTGCACAGGAAGGTCACCGCTTTTTCGATTTGGTACGTTGGGAGATTGCAGCTGATGTAATGAATACTTATTTCGAACGTGAAAAGATATTGCATTCGCATTTAGCCAATGCTTCTTTTGTGAAAGGAAAACACGAATACCAACCAATTCCTCAAACACAGATGGATCTCAGCCAAGGAAAAATGGTTCAAAATCCAAATTATTAATATTCAATAGAAAAAATCCGGAGTCTTTGATTCCGGATTTTTCTACAACTTAATAAAATAAGCCATGTTCGGACCAGGGCCGACATTGAAACCTGTGACTGAACCAGCCAGAATAAATCCCGTGTCAGGGAGCTAAAAACAGAAATACAAATGAAAAAATTAATCAATTCAATTGTCTCAATAGCAATATTAATGTTGAGCTTAAACTGCCTTCATTCCAACGCAGTGGCTCAAACGCCTCCAAGGGAAAACACCGCGAAACAAGTGATCCTTGCAGAAAAGAATTTCCCCTTTCTTTCGTCACTGCTTAGCCATGAGCCATTAAATCGTTTGGTTTTGGAAAACGATGAGCTCATTCGAATATTAAAAAAGAAACGCGCAGCAATTCATTCAACTTTAAACAGCTCTCAGTCACGATCAATTATTCCAATAGAAAATATCGTTTCCTCATTTGAATGGCAAAATGAGGAAATTAATCTTGTGATAGAACAGATCAAAAAAATAAGCTCAGAAGCGGAGGTAGATGCCATTTTTCAGGAAATGAAGAATAGTCGCCAGTTCTCATTTCAAGAACCTGAAAGTAGCGCAAATTGGATTGACCAAACTCTTGAGCGGGAATTAAAAGGGATGAACCGGATTATCAGGATCTACGCTTTGGCAGAAAAGTCGAACTCTCCCCAAATTGATTCAGTAAGTTACAACGTAAACAGTAATTATTATCAGAAAGTAATCAATGTCGTAGCGCTTAACCTTTCTGACGATGTGGACTCTATGAATTGCTTTTTTGAGCCAACAATGAACTTTGCACTCTGGCTATTAGAAATTAATGAACGGGACGAAGCGGCACGTTTTGAACCAATGGAGCTGGGTGAGAATGAAAAAGCGGTACAACAAGTCAACCTGACAGATTGGAGCGACTACCCGTATTCAGCCATTCTTGTTCCAGGACACGGTCCCGAAGAAAAAGGGATTGACCTGAGTCCATTGGGAATGATGCGATGTAAACTTGCTGCCAACCGGTATCAAAAAGGACTGGCTCCATTTATCATTTTATCCGGAGGCTATGTTCATCCATTTCAAACACCATTTTGCGAAGCTATTGAAATGAAAGAAGAATTGATGAGCCGTTATCGTATTCCGGAATCCGCCCTAATTATTGAGCCACACGCACGACATACCACAACCAATTTCAGAAATGCCGCACGCTTAATGTTCAAATACGGAATACCAACGGATAAAAAAGCGCTTTGTACTACAACTGTTGATCAGAGCATTTACATTACTGATATGGATTTTGATCAGCGCTGCATAAGAGTACTGGGTTACATGCCTTATCGTTTAGGAAATCGTTTAAGCAGAAATGATATTGAGTTTTATCCACTGAATACCTCCTTATTTATCGACAATGCTGATCCTTTAGATCCTTAAAAAAAAGAATATTAAACCATTAGACATCATCACAAGCTGACAGCTAGCGAAATATAATAGAGACAATATGGAAAAAATTAAAGCTGTACCGTATAACAAGAAAGGTTCGTCTGAGAAACTTTCTTTGTATGAAATTGATAAACCTTTTCCAAACAATAATGAGGTTTTAATTCGAGTACATGTAGTCTTATTAAATGCTGCTGACTACCGTTCTATGAAGATGGGGATAATTCCAAAGAGATAGATATTTGGTGCAGATGTAGCAGGAAGTATTGAATCAGTTGGAAAGAATGCTTCAATTTTTAAACCTGGAGATGAGGTAATGGCTGATCTTGCAAGTTTTGGGTTTGGAGGTCTTGCCGAGTATGTTACTGCGCTGGAAAGAGCCTTGGTTTTATAACCTAAGCGAGTTCCATTTGAGGCAGCAGCTACTTTACCATTGGCTGGTATAACTGCTTTTCAATCCGTACGCAACAGAGGGAACATTCAAAAGGGACAGAAAGTTTTAATTGTTGGCAGTGCTGGCAGTGTTGGACCATTTGCAGTCCAGATAGCCAAATTTTTTTGGAGCTGAGGTTACTGGCGTTTGCAGCCCGAAAAATATGGATCAAACATTAGCGATAGGTGCAGATTATGCGATTGATTACACAAAAGAAGATTGCTTGAATCGTAATGAGCATTATAACCTAATATTGGGGATAGGAAGTCTTCTGGAAAATGGCAGGATCAAACCAGTAATTGACAGACGGTATACACTTGATAAGACTGCGGATGCAATGAATTATCTTAGCCAAAGGCACTCAGCCGGGAAGGTGATAATTATGGTCGAATAAAATGGGAAAAAATTACGAACACCTAAATCATCCTGTTCGTCCACCAATTCTGCAAATCTTAGTTCAGACTTTTCTCCTCCGGTCTGGAAGATAGCGGAAAAGTGCTTTGTGATTATAGTTTTTTTAGATCTCCTTTTTCACTCAAATTTCCGTCAAAGTTATTTCGCTTCCCGGAACGGTAAAGGGGTTCCGATTCCATCGGAATCCTTCGGATGCGTTCAGCTTTTCCCTTTCTAAATCACACATGCCATCCGCACGGAAAACCTGACATGCACCCCGTTGACCTCATCCGGGACAGCTCAATTGTGGTACGCCAAAAATTTAAGTTTAACGGCGTGCCAGATGCCATTAAAAGTCTGCAAGGCAGCAGCCATCTATTATGAAGGATTTCAAGAATTTAAAGCCAATTTCAGTTTACTCTACAAAACAAGCCGTTGATGATGGTTTTCTGATTCTAGTTGACCAGAAAGTTTCCCAGGAGGCTGGGATCCGTCATCCGGTTTACCTGACCCGATCAGTTTGGGATAAATATGTTGAAGTTCCTAAAGGAATGGAAGGCCATCAGGATCAGGCGGGCCGATTGTGGGATCTGCTGTTTATGTTTGCCTTTTCGATCCATTTCCGGTAGAGCTTGCAAAACTGGCTCGACTTCAGGCCATCGAGATTTTCACATAGTACACGCTCCGCATTTGGAGTTTGGTTAGCCCGTCTTTCTTTAGCTGCTGCTCCATGTGGAGGGAAAAGTCATAAACAGCATGGTGTGTGGGCGATGCCTAAATGGGGTTGGTTACCCGAGGATAGATGCTCCAGTTCTGAATCGCGTTTTATCTCAATATCCTCGTAACTCAGACTAAGCATCTTACTTTCTACTTTGTGGTGCAGGCGTAGTATTTTTTGAACTCTACTTAGGGTCTGCTGATTTTCTACACACCGTATGAGTTGGATATTGGAACCAGCAAAATGTTTTCATCAAATAATTCTAATCTCAGCAGGTTCTTGATGGCCGCTTTTAGTTTTTTAAGGAAGAGCGCAAAAGAACCTTTCCATTTTTCTGCCACTTGTAGCAA
>NZ_JBSQYS010000063.1:0-13959 GCF_055140945.1 Sunxiuqinia sp. | reverse complement strand
TTTGAAGAATGAAGATTAAATTTTTTGTATAATTGCAGCATCTCCCAAAGTGGCACGGTTTAAACCGAAAAGTGTGGCACGGTCAGACCGAAATCGCCATGGGGACGTGTAATTTGATGTTTTAAAAATATTTTATTGGATTAAGCAGGTTTAGACCTGCTTTTTTGTTTTTTTTGAATAAAAAAAGTTGTGAAAAGACTATTGTTTGTTTTAATTCTACTTTTTGTTGTGGCAACTCCTTTTAAAAGTAAGGCTTTTGAATTGAGTGATGAGGCAGAAATTAGTGTGCTGACCTGTGGCCCCAGTGATTTGATTCATGCTATTTATGGTCACACAGCAGTTCGTGTTCAAGATCCACAACGGCTGTTTGATGTTGTGTTCAATTACGGGGTTTTTAGTTTTAGCCAGCCCAACTTCGTGTATCGCTTTGCAAAAGGGAGAACCGATTATATGCTGGCTCCCGAGAAATACACCGATTTTTACAGCGGATATAAACGAAACGGACGAAGCATTGAAGCACAGGTTTTAAATCTCACGCAGAAAGAGAAGCAGCAGATGTTCGATTTTTTGATCTGGAATTCGAAGCCTGAAAATCGGGAATATCGGTACAACTTTTTTTATGACAATTGTGCAACGCGGGTTCGCGATCTTGTCGCGAATCAGGTTGACGGAAACGTTGTTTTTCAGGATGAGAAGGGCATGGGAATGACTTTCCGCGAGCATGCTAACGAATATCAAAAGGTACTGCCATGGACAAATTTTGGCATTCACCTGACCTTGGGAAGTCCGGCAGATAAAACTGCTTCGGTGTATGAAGAAATGTTTTTGCCCGATTACCTGATGAAGCATTTTGCTCAAGCTCAAATTGAGCAAGACGGAGTTAGTCGGCCATTGGTTAAAGAAACTCGCGTAATTTATAATTCGGAAAACAAAAACTCAGCCGGATTTAATTTGTTTTCTCCCGTGCCGATGCTTTCAATAGTACTGCTGTTGGTTTTATGGATCAGCTATCGTCAGTATGAAACAAAAAAAGTAAACTACCTGCTCGACTATGTTTTGCTATTCGTTACCGGACTCATGGGTTTGGTTGCACTTTGGTTGGTCACTTATTCTGAGCATCCGGCCATGCACCCAAACTACAACCTTTGGTGGGCTGTCCCCGCTAATCTGCCATTCCTGTTTTTATGGATGGTCAAAAAATGGCGGCAGTCACTCAAGTGGTACTGGAAAGCGCTTGCTGTTTGGTTGATTTTATTTTGTCTGTTCAGCTTTTTTATTCCACAGGCTTTCCACATCGGTTTTTATTTGTTGACTCTGATGATGCTTTGCCGTGCGCTGTTGCATAGCTTTTTGTTTTTGAGAGCAAAACGGCAAGTTTGATCGACTGATAAAAGCGTGTTTGTAATAACTTGTTGAAAAGTTTCACTGAACAAACGTAGGCTGTTTTTCATTCTTGTATGTGCTTCTTATATCTTTGTTGATCATTCAATTTAAAACCTGAACACGCTTTGGCAAAATCAAAAAAATATGTCGAAACACCTTTGATGAAGCAGTATTATGACATCAAAGACAAACATCCGGATGCCGTACTCTTGTTTCGTGTGGGCGACTTTTACGAAACGTTTGGAGAAGATGCAATTAAGACCGCCGAAATACTGGGAATCACCTTGACCAAACGAGCTAACGGGGCTGCCAGTTTCGTTGAATTGGCCGGGTTTCCGCATCATGCGTTAGATACTTATTTGCCAAAACTTGTTCGTGCCGGACAACGAGTTGCTATTTGTGAGCAATTGGAAGATCCGAAGATGACCAAGAAAATCGTGAAGCGTGGAATTACAGAGCTCGTAACACCGGGAGTTTCCATCAATGACAATATCCTGGAACATCGTGAGAATAATTTTCTGGCCTCGGTTCATTTCGATAAAAAGATGGCTGGTGTCGCGTTTCTTGATATTTCAACCGGTGAGTTTTTAACAGCGGAAGGTAGTTTCGAATACATTGATAAATTGCTGAATTCCTTCAAACCCAAGGAAGTGTTATTTCAACGTGGGAAAGGCAATGATTTTATTGCCTTGTTCGGGGGTAAGTTTTATACCTACACCATGGATGACTGGGTGTACAATGACGATGCTGCAACCGACCGTTTGCTCCGACATTTTGAAACCAAATCATTAAAAGGTTTCGGTGTGCAGGATTTGAATTATGGAATCATGGCTTCCGGAGCTATTTTGCACTATCTGGATTTAACGCAGCATCATCAACTTCAGCATGTTACTTCACTTTCGCGAATTGAAGAAGACAAATACGTTTGGCTGGATCGGTTTACAATCAGAAACCTGGAGCTTTTTGGGGTGATCAACGAGGGGGCGAAAACGCTTTCCCAGGTGTTGGATAAAACAATTTCGCCCATGGGGTCGCGCATGTTAAAACGCTGGATAGCGCTTCCTTTAAAGGAAATATCGGCTATTAACGATCGACTGTCAGTCGTTGAGTATTTTACCCAGCGTGATGCTGAAAAAGAGGAGCTGAGTGAGCACATTCGTCAGATTGGAGATTTGGAACGAATCATCTCGAAGGTCGCTGTTGGACGGATTAACCCACGAGAGGTTGTTCAGCTACGAAATGCCCTGCGTGCTATTGAACCAATTAAAAGATACACTGAAGGGGTTGATCAGGACGTGATCAATCGAATGGCGGAGCAGCTAAATCCTTGTTTGGCTATTCGCGAACGCATGGAGCGGGAGATAACCAATGATCCACCGGTTCTTGTAAGTCGGGGCAATGTTATCCAGAATGGAATTTCGGAGGAACTGGATGAGCTTCGTAAACTGGCCTATTCGGGAAAAGATTACCTCGTTCAAATGCAGGAGCGGGAGTCGAAACGCACTGGTATTTCGTCGCTTAAAATTGCGTTTAACAATGTTTTTGGGTATTACATTGAAGTGCGTAATACGCACAAAGACAAAGTCCCCGAAGAATGGATCAGAAAGCAAACGTTGGTAAATGCCGAGCGATACATCACGGAAGAGTTAAAAGAATACGAAAGTAAAATATTAGGAGCCGAGGAAAAGATTCTGGCGCTGGAAGTCCGATTGTTTAATGAGTTGGTTGTGGCGTTGTCCGAATATATTCAGTCCATTCAATTGAACGCAGTGGTGATAGCCAAGTTGGATTGTCTGCTTTCTTTTGCCACATCGGCGGTTGAATTTGATTATTACAAGCCCGAGATGAATGATTCAACAAAAATCGACATCAAGGAAGGGCGACATCCGGTAATCGAGCAACAGCTGCCGATTGGCGAAGCATACATCAGCAACAATGTCATTTTGGATCAGGAAGACCAACAGGTGATTATTATCACGGGACCAAATATGGCCGGTAAATCGGCATTGCTTCGGCAAACAGCCTTGATTGTATTGATGGCACAAATTGGTTCATTTGTTCCTGCCGCGGAAGCAAAGATTGGTTATGTCGATAAAATTTTCACTCGTGTTGGAGCATCTGACAATATTTCGTTGGGCGAATCGACCTTTATGGTTGAAATGAATGAGGCTGCCAGTATTTTGAATAATGTGTCGGATAGAAGCTTGATTTTACTGGATGAGCTGGGACGTGGAACTTCAACCTACGATGGAATTTCCATTGCCTGGTCGATTGTTGAATATTTGCACGAACATCCAAAGGCAAAAGCTAAAACATTATTTGCTACGCACTATCATGAGCTGAATGAAATGGAAAAATCCTTTGGTCGGGTAAAGAACTACAATGTCACGATAAAGGAAGTGGCCAATAAGGTGATTTTCTTGCGTAAATTGGTTCGTGGTGGCAGCAACCATAGCTTTGGTATCCATGTGGCTAAAATGGCCGGAATGCCACCCTCTGTGGTCGGTCGTGCTGATGAAATCTTAGCTCAACTGGAAAAAACGAACCGAAAAGACAGTTTGGCTAAGCCTTTGGAAGGAATGGCAGAGCATCGTGAAGGATTTCAAATGAGTTTTTTCCAGTTAGATGACCCGGTTTTGAAACAGATTCGGGATGAGATTAAAACGCTGGATATTGATAATCTAACTCCTATTGAGGCACTTAACAAATTGCATGGAATTAAAAAGCTTTCAGGCCTAAAATAGGCGTTTAGCGTGATAATTTAATTTCTCAGTTTTTTTAATTATTATTTTTGGAGAAAGAAAAATTAGCGATATATTTGCATCGCTGTTTTCGGGAGCTGAAAGCAGCACGTTCTTTAAAAAAATGCGAGAATAGCTCAGTTGGTAGAGCACGACCTTGCCAAGGTCGGGGTCGCGAGTTCGAGTCTCGTTTCTCGCTCCATTTTTTGTAGGATGCCCGGATGGTGGAATTGGTAGACACGTTGGACTTAAAATCCAATGACCATCAACGGTCGTGCGGGTTCAAGTCCCGCTCCGGGTACTTTTTTAAAGTTCGTTGTTATTGCGAGAATAGCTCAGTTGGTAGAGCACGACCTTGCCAAGGTCGGGGTCGCGAGTTCGAGTCTCGTTTCTCGCTCTCCCAGAAAAAACACTTCATGAAAATGAAGTGTTTTTTCGTTTTGTAAAGAACGTTTCCGGATTAAACTATTCTATACCTGTCTTTGAAAATCTTGGGGCTGTTTTCATTCTGTTCTCGATATATATTTACAGCTACAGCTAACCATTAGAAATCTCGCAGGATTCTTAGTTTTCTTATTTCTGGCATTTTTTTGCGGCGGGTATTTGTTGGATTGATAATACACTGGTCTCCTGAAATTTTCGATTACGTTTTTTCTGGTCTTTCGTTTATTTAAATGTTTTTCACATTCTTTATTTTATATTAATTAAATGATGTGGTGTCATCTTTTATATTTGTGCCGTTGATTAATTCAGAGAATAATCAATAGCTTGTTTGTGTTGAAAAGATTGGAAGAAAGAAATGATTTATCATTACTTAAAATTAAAACATATGAAAAGATCTGTTTCTTTATTCTTGTTGTTTTGTTCAGTTTCAATTGGATTTGCTCAGTCGAAAGGTGAGCTGGGAGTATACGGAGAAGGAGGGCTCTTTATGCCTACTGAGGCTACTCTCGTTCCCTCCAAGTCCAACGGGTTAGTTGTTGGTGCAGGGACTTATTATTCCAAGCCTATTCTTGAAAATTTTGCAGTGTCGCTTGGGCTGGGCTACCGATACAAAGAAAATGGTAAGAAGACTTGGATGCCTGATCTTGATCAGATGGAACTTCCAGGTGATTTCTACTCCGGTGGTTATGGCGGATATGGTTACTCGCCCTATGGCTATAGTCCATACGGATCTGGCGGATACGGATATCGTTATCCTGGTGAAACAATTTCTCCCGAAGATTATGTTTTGACCCGGCAAAAAATTACAATTCCTCAAAAGTCCTTGATTGTCCCGCTTAAATTCAAATATGTTGTTGAAAAAGCTTTTTTTATTGAAACGGGAATTGAGGCAGAATGGCTGCTAAATTATTCAACTGTATCCAGAAGACCTGACTTTAGCTGGTTGCTTAGCTTTGGTTATAAAAAGCAAGATTTGCAATTGTCGTTGAGTTATGTCCAAGGATTTGAAGATCAGTATATGGGCGAGTCAACTGTTGGTAATTGGCTGACAAGCCAGACCGTGAAAAACAGAATGTTATTACTTAACATCTCTTATCCTTTATGGAAGAGATAACAATACTCCCTTTTTAGGGATGTTCAGAAACTGAAGACTAGTTTTTTCTATGGCCTCTGGGATTACCTTTCCCAGAGCCTTTTTTATTGAACTTACGTTTGCCTTGTCCTCGTGTTGACACTTTCCATTCCGGTCCTTCGCCCAACTCAGGGGGGAGAGGGGCTTTGTACACTTCAGCTTCTATTAAAGACTCAATTTGCTGAAATTTATACATGTCATCTTCATTAATCATGGTCAGGGCAATTCCCGTCGTATTGGCTCTTGCCGTACGTCCGATACGGTGGACATAATCTTCGGCATCTCCGGGCACATCGTAGTTGATCACCAGATTGATGTCTTTAATATCGATTCCTCGGCTCATAACATCGGTTGCCACCAAAATGCGAATCTGTCGTGCTTTGAAACGCATCAGCACGTCTTCACGATCTTTCTGCTCCAAGTCCGAAGAAATCCCGGCTGTGCTAAACCCTTTTTTCTTTAACGAACGTGCAATTTCGGCAACTTTTCTCTTTGTTGAGCTGAAAATCAAAATGCTTGGGCAGTCATCTTTTCCCTCGATCAATTGCTCGATTAAGGGTGTTTTTTGCTTTTCGTAGCACAAGTAGGCTGCCTGCAAAACACCTTCGGCAGGCTTACTTATGGCCGTGCTGAATTCTTTGGGTGAAGTCAGGATTTTTGAGGCTAACGAACGAATCTTATTAGGCATCGTTGCGCTGTACATCAGCGTTTGACGTTTCGCCGGGAGATTGCTGAATATTTTAATGATGTCGTCATGAAAACCAATGTCGAGCATCCGGTCAGCTTCATCCAATACAACAAACTCAACATTGTCGAGCTTTGCAATACCATTGTCAATAAACGAAATAAGTTTTCCCGGAGTGGCAACAATGATGTCAACTCCTTTATTTAGGGCTTGTCGCTGGTTTTCCCATTCGCTACCATCGCCACCTCCATACAGTGCGATGGAAGTTATTCCGAGGTAGTAGGCAAATCCTTGTACTTGCTGTTCAATCTGGATCGCCAGTTCACGTGTTGGAGCAATCATCAAGGCTCTTGTTTTCCCTTCGGGGAGATCCTCAATTTTATCTAAAATTGGTAAGATAAAGGCAGCCGTTTTACCGGTTCCGGTTTGTGCGCAGGCTACTAAGTCGTGCCCTTCCAGTATGATTGGAATTGTGCTTTCCTGAATGGCTGTGGGTTCATCAAAACCCATGTCATAAAGGGCATCTAAAATGTCATCGTGTAAATCAAACTCGTCAAATTTCATAAAATATACAGGAATGTATTTCTAACTACCAGAGAAGTAAAGCTTACCTTTTGAGAAAGATGCTTATCCAGTTTCATTCAACACAAAAGTAATATTTTTTTATTGGAAAGAAGACTTTGTCCAATTCTTCGTTTTTTATTGAGCCGGAATGTTAAATCTGTTGGGAAAGAAATTGCTTCAACTATTTGTTTACCACCCCATGAACACGATGCCAATGCCACTAATTGTTATAATTAGTCCGGCGATTAAATGCAGGTACCGTTCATGTTTTTTGAAACGCACGAGCGAAGTTCCTTTGTGCCCCAGATAAACTGCCAAAAGCATTGTGCCAATGGTTGCGATGCCAAAAATGATTGCTACCGTTAACATACCGATTGTGCTGTGTTCGTAGGCCGGAAAAATCAACATTGGAATAAGTACTTCGCAGGGACCAAACACAAAAATAAGAAACAGGATCCACGGCGTTAATTTGACGTTGTCTTCGGGTTGCTCTTCAGTTGGCAGATGTTGAAGGTCTCGAATTCGTTTAGGAAGAAGAAATGACGGAAGGTGAACGTGATGCAGACTTTTTATGTATTTGTAGATTCCGTAAATGGTATAGCCAACACCAAAGGCAATTAACAACCAACCTACCATTTCGCCTCTTAAGCTTTCGAACGACTTCAGTTTGTTGAGGCTAATACCGAGGGCAATGCCAATAAATCCAATTAAAACAGAACTGCCAACATGTCCAATTCCGGAGATAAAAGTAATCCACATGGTTTTTTGGCTCGACCATTGCCGGGCTTTGCTTAGCACAATGAAAGGCAAGTAATGATCAGGGCCTAGAATAGTATGAATAAAACCAAGTGATGCGGCGGATATGGATAGTAGATATAGTTCTTGCATTGTTTTTAGCCTAGTTTGTTAATGAGTGAGGCCTGGCAGGCTGCACCGTAACCGTTATCAATATTTACGACACTTACCCCGCTGGCGCAACTGTTGAGCATGGATAGCAAGGCAGATAGCCCCTGGAAATTAGCTCCGTAACCAATGCTTGTCGGAACACCAATAACCGGTTTGTTAACCAATCCGCCAACAACGCTTGCCAGTGCACCCTCCATGCCGGCAACCACAATAATTACCCGGGCATTTCGAATGACTTCCAGTCGATGAAAGAGTCGATGAATTCCGGCAACGCCAACATCATAAACTTTCTCAACCCGATTCCCTAGAAATTGGGCGGTCTCAACGGCTTCCTCGGCAACTGGCATGTCCGATGTTCCGGCTGCAACAACGACGATGTAGCCTTCGGTAAGTTGTTCTTCAGTTTTTTTATAAATGATGGTTTTTGCCATCTCATTGTACTTGGCTCCGGGAATCCGCTTTTTTACGGCTGCAAACATCTCCGAAGTAGCGCGGGTGGCCAAAACGTCGATTCCTTTTTGGAACATTCGCTCTGCAATTTGGCTGACCTGTTCCACGGTTTTGCCGCTGGCGTAAATCACTTCGGGTAGGCCGGTTCTTGTTAAACGGTCAGTGTCGATGGTGGCAAATCCCATCTCTTCAATTCCGCGGTCCGGAAATTGTTCCAAGGCATCAGTCAGGCTTATTTCGCCATTCTTATATTTTTCCAGCAGTTCCTTTGGACTCATGATTCTACTTGCTTGTTAACTTCTTTTTCTATTTCTGAAATGCCAACCTGGTGTTGAACCGCCAGTTTTTTGCAATCGTCAAACTCGGGTTTGGTGCGAACCAGTTTGCCATTGTAAAAGCTTTGCTTTATTCGAACAGCTCCGTATGAAGTTTCGACTGTCGATTCTTCACGACGTAGCATATTTTTTGTTACCCGGTATTCGCGTATGCCAATTGAAGTGCTGAATGTGAAAATCAATCCTTTCAATTTTTCTCTCAATTCCTGCTTGCAAAGAACTGAAAGCTGCACGGCAGGGCGCGACTTTTTCATGATCATCGGTACCAGCCAGGCATCGCTTGCTCCAGCGTCGAATAGTTGCTCCAGTATAAAGTCATAGTGCTCCGGATTCATATCGTCTATATTGCTTTCCAGAACAATCGCTTCTTCATTCGTCACATCTGTTACCGAAGTTGCATCTTCGAGCAGGTAAACACGCAGTACATTCGGGACTTCGCTATCGCGGTTTCCAATGCCGTAAGCCGTTTTAGTAATTGGCAAGCTTATTTGCTCGGTGAACTCATCTACCGTCGCCACCAGAATTGCCGCTCCGGTAGGCGTGGTTGCTTCGTGGTTTACCAATCCTGTTTTTACCGGAATTCCTTTTACAATCTCGGCAGTTGCCGGTGCCGGAACAGGCATGGTTCCGTGTGCGCATTTTACGGTTCCTCCACCTAGTTGAATAGGCGATGCCATGACTTTGTCAACTTTTAGGTAGTCTAAACAGATGGCTGCGCCAACAATATCGGCAATTGAGTCGAGTGCGCCTACTTCGTGAAAGTGAACTTTCTCTTTCGATATATTGTGCACTTTGGCTTCGGCAACAGCTACCAAATCAAAAATCCGAAGTGCATTAATTTTTACTGCATCCGACAAGGAACTGCTGTTGACGATTTCTTCGACATGACGCAGGTGACGATGTTTTTCGTTTTCCTGATTTTCAATAATCACATCGGCTTTTGTTCCGGTTATTCCGCGTCGTTGGTCGGTTTTAATTTCGAGGTGAAAGCCGTCGATGTTTAGTTTCTCCAATTCTGTTTTTAAATAGTCGGCATCTACTCCCAGGTCAATTAACGCACCCAGGTTCATGTCGCCGCTGATTCCTGCAAAACAGTCGTAATATAGAATTCTCATTGTTCCCTATTTAGTTTTATTGATTCCTTGCAATACCCGATTTAATTTACCGGATACCAACCCTTCGCGGTCAATTTTCACATCTTTAAAACCAAGGGTTTTTATTTTTTCAACTACATCGTTTTCAATTGCCAACAACTTCTCCAGTTCCGTCTTTTGAACTTCTACTTGTGCGTATGATCCATAATGCCGTACACGCACATCGCTAAATCCAAGTTCGTTCAATAAATTTTCGGCCGCTTCAACTTGTTGTAGCTTTTCTTTGGTGATGTGATGATTGTATGGAATGCGCGAGCTTAAACAAGGGCTTGCAGGCTTGTCCCAGTTGGGTAATTCAAAGTGTTTGGCAATTTGACGGAGTTCGTCTTTGTTCAGCTGGCAATCGACCATGGGCGACAAAATTTGATAATTGGCTGCGGCTTGTAAGCCTGGTCTGTAATCGCCCAAATCATCATTATTGGTGCCGCTTAAAACATCAAAATCAGGGTGTTTTTCCTTCACTTGTTGCAAGTCGTGAAACAAATGTTCTTTGCAAAAAAAGCAGCGGTTTTCGGGGTTCTTATTATAGCGTAAATCTGCCAGTTCCTCTGTCTTAATAACTTCAAGCTGAATGTCGAAATCTTCACAAAACGTTTGAGCCAGCTGAAAATCTTTTGCTTTTAAACTCTCCGAGTTGGAGATCACCCCAATGGTATTTTCTTTCCCCTGGAATTTACGAGCCAGAAAAAGTACCAATGTCGAGTCAATTCCTCCTGAAAAAGCGACAATGGAGCCTTTCCGCTTCGAGTACCATCCCTGTAGAAGGTCTAGTTTATATTGAAGATGTGGTTCTAATATTTTCATATTTGTTGTATTTCGAAATAAAGTAGCACTTTAGTTTTTAATGGTGACATGTTTTAATCTGCCCGGCTCATGGTCAATTTACCATGTTGCATGCCTTTAATCGTGATCAGTTTATCGGCCAGTTCGGTTAGTCGGCTGGCCACGCCTTTTATTGCGACAATTTCCATGTGTTTTGACTTATCCAGGATCAGTCGTTGGGTTGATAGAATTTCCTGATGATAGTTTTCAAGTACGTCCGCCAGTTGATTCAGTATTTCCCGGCGATTTGGGTCGTATACCAAGGTTACAGATCCCGCAACATAGTTGTTGCACTGCCACTTCTTTTCTACAATATTCCGGCTAATTAATTGGCGGATTGCTTGCGATCGGTTGGCAAACTGATTTTCCCTGGCATATTGGTCTAATGCATCAAGAAGATCTTTTTCTAGTGAAACGCCGAAGCGAGATACAGTCATGGTAACACCTTTTAATAAAATAGTAACATCAATAACAAAACTACAAAAAAGAAGGTCATTTGGTTCGATTTACGGATATAATTTGCCGGAGATTTTTGGCTGGCTCAATTCTATCAGATTAAGAATGCGGCGTTTGTGAAAAATCAATTATATTTGCGGCCATCATTAACGACGTGTTCTTGATAACCACGTAAAAAACAAGAGATCATGAGAAATAAAGTTTCTGTTTTATTCCTGTTGGCAGGCGTAGTTTTTGCATCCTGCCTGTTAATTTCCAATATTCTTGCATCAAAAATTATTATGATTGGCCCCTGGTCTGCTCCGGCGGGCGTGCTGATTTTTCCGTTGGCTTATATTATAAACGATGTGATTGCTGAGGTGTGGGGATACGCTAAAGCCCGGTTAATTATTTGGACCGGATTTGGAGCCAATTTATTAGCAGCCTTGTTTTTTATGCTGGCTATTCAACTTCCGGCAGCTCCATTTTACCAATCGCAGGAGGCTTTTCAAACTATTTTAGGGAGTTCGACTCGAATTGTGTTTGCCAGTTTGATGGCTTATATGGTGGGCTCTTTCCTGAATGCCTATGTAATGAGTCGATTTAAATTAATGACAAAGGGAAAAAATTTCTCACTACGAGCCATTGTGTCAACCTTGGTGGGTGAAGGAGCTGATTCACTCATCTTTATTTGCATTGCCTTTGTCGGTATCTTCCCTTTGCCGGTCATTCTCGGAATGATTGTTACGCAGGCTTTATTAAAAACAGTGTACGAAATTATTGTACTTCCGCTAACTTTTGTGGTAGTGAAAAAAGTAAAAGCAATTGAAGGTATTGACACCTTCGATGAGAACGTTTCATACAATCCGTTTCGCCTAAAACAAGTGTAATGAGCAGAGCATTGGTAGTTTTTTCGGGAGGGCAGGATTCGACAACTTGTTTGTATTGGGCCAAGCAAAAATTTGATGATGTTGAGGCTATTTCATTCGATTATGGACAGAAGCATCGCTTAGAGTTGGATGTTGCTTCAATAATAGCTCAAAAAGCTGCTGTGCCTTTCCATGTTTATAAGTTGGATTTGTTAGGCGATATTACCAATAATGCGTTGACAAATCCGGATATGGATGTGGAGCCGGACAAGCCGGCTAACCGTCCTCCCAATACTTTGGTTGAAGGCCGCAATATGCTTTTCCTGACATACGCTGCAGTGTTTGCCAAGTCAAAGGGGATTTCGAATTTGGTAACCGGAGTAGGGCAGGCCGATTATAGCGGATACCCTGACTGTAGAGATGAATTTATTCGCTCTCTGAATCAGACATTGAACTTGTCGATGGAAACTGATTACGAAATACATACTCCGCTGATGTGGAAAAGCAAAGAAGAGATCTGGCAATTGTCGGATGAGTTGGGGATTTTTGACCTGGTTCGAAATGAAACACTCACTTGCTATAATGGAATGATTGGCGATGGCTGTGGTCATTGTCCGGCATGCCGATTACGAAAAAATGGCTTGTATGCTTATTTGGCAAAACGTAGTAATAAATGATTGTATTTAACGGTTGAATTTTAAAATAATGAATGACTTAAAACACCTTGGGAATAATACCAATTACGGGTTTAATTATAATCCGGAATTGCTGGAGTCATTTGATAATAAGCACCCGGAGAATGATTATTGGGTGAAGTTTAATGCCCCCGAATTTACCAGCTTATGCCCGATTACCGGGCAGCCCGATTTTGCAACAATTTACATCAGTTATATTCCGAATCTCAAAATGGTGGAAAGTAAGTCGTTAAAGCTGTATTTGTTCAGCTTTCGTAACCATGGCGATTTTCATGAAGATTGCATCAACATCATCATGAAAGATTTAATGAAACTGATGGATCCAAAATACATTGAAGTATGGGGGAAATTTTTACCCCGTGGTGGAATTAGCATCGATCCGTATGCAAACTATGGGAAGCCGGGAAGCAAGTATAAAGAACTGGCTTGGTATCGCATGCAAAATCATGATCTAAACCCCGAAAAAATTGATAATAGATAATTGTGCGCTTTGATTGATTGTGAGATTAAAAGGGGCTGTCCAGAGGAAAAATGGATAGCCTCTTCTCATTTTAAGGTCACGGACCTATTTGATATTTTCGGTTTTGCTTCTATCACAAATTGTTAAAGACTCGAAACATCACACTAAATCATTCGCACTACTTAATCAGATCAACACATGCCACTCACTTGCAGGAGCTATTCTTTGGCGCCAGGTAGGGCCAACCGCAATTGTAGTTTACTCACTGAGCCGCCAGATTCATACCTTCGCAATTGCAGGGTCTTGCCTCAGGTGTCGGATTCCTGCCCGCGCTGTTGCGGGAGCTTGCCCGGCGCGTCAGATTGCCCCACTCGCAGTTGCGGCTGGCTACCCGAGGCCTCGGGTAGCCAGCCGCGCAATTGCAGGATCTTGCATTTCAATGAATTAGATATGAATCTTTTCCAAAGTGGTGGATCTTTGGGAAAGTGGAGTTTTCATACGACTTACCGCATGCGATCAATCAGTTCCGAAATTTTTGGAAGAATTGTACCAAGGGTTTCGTCACCGGTCATGCGGTAGTAGCCGGGCAAAATTTCCAACAGGTCTTTGCAGGCTTGTTCTAAATCGCCACGAACAGCTGTCATCGAACTGATTTTTTCCAGCTCCGTTTGCTGTTCCAGTTGTGCTTGCCGAAGGGTGTCAAACTCCGTTTGAGCGGTTTTCAATAAGTCAACATAGTCTGTCATGTTCAGTAGATCAATGCGGGACCCTTGCTTCTTATCCAAATCCTTGAACAAAGTTTTCATCAAGGCCGACTGTTGATCGTAACTTTCACGGTGCAGGTTCCAGCCCACTTTAGCAACTACTTTTTCCAATTCAATAGC